>CADBTD010000260.1 GCA_902797535.1 uncultured Ruminococcus sp.
GCACGCAGCTTTGCCTCAAAGGCTGAATCGGCGATCAGCGAGATGGATGCGCTTTTCGGCTTCACCTTTGATGAGGGCACCGCCGAATGGCAGGGCGGCACCGACACAAATTATACATTCGTGTGGGATGACACCGACAGAAAACAGCGCACGGTCCGGGAACTGCTTGACCATACTGTGTATGTGATGCTCACGGCAGAGTATGATGACGCTCTTGCGGATAATCTCGGCAGGGGAATAACCCTGACCACACAAAAAGATGAAAGCGGCAGACTTAAAGTTACATACTGCCGCGTAGGAGAATATGTTTACACACCTTGAAGGAGGATTTTACCATGTTTGATCTTAGCTTTACAAAAATACTTATGAGAGCAGGCTTTTTAACGATAGTACTGGCAGTGACCCTTGTGGTCTGCACTGTCAAAGGCAAGTCAGTTATGAACAACTACCGTGAAAACGGTGTAGCAGTGACCTGCACCACCACAGGAGTAAATACCGTAGGTAACAATCAGATGATCATAGGTCAGTATACCGACGACAGCGGGAAGACCTATACAGCCGAGGTCACAAGGAACGGAAAAAGCTACCTCGGAGAAGAGTTTACAGGATATGTTCTTGCTGAAAGTCCGGAAAAGGTATATTGTATGCCGTCTGCTGATATGAACAGCACTCTTACCATGGCAACGGCAGGTGCTTTCGGAATAGGCATACTGCTTCTGGCGGTGGGTATAGCACGAAACAGAAAAGGCTACTGATCCTGTATTCAGACAGGGCCGTGACCGTAATGGAGCAGAAAACTTTAACGGGTATGATACTTATCGTATAAAGCAGCGTACAGCCTACGCTGCTTTTCCCTTTTAAGCTGCTTTGTCCGAAAATGTTGACTTTGTCCGATATTTATGGTATACTTAATTATGTATATCGACTATATAAAAGGAGTTGAAATAAATGCTTGATATAGGAGACAGACTCTCAAGCTATGAACCTCTGTGGGAGAACTGGTACAAGGACAGCTATATCGGCGGCGGCAATTTCGGCAAGGTCTACCGTCTGAAGCAGGATTTCTGCGGTGAGATACGGTATTCTGCTGTTAAAGTCATACCTATACTGCTTGAACAGGAACTGGCCTCCGTAAGTGACAAGGCCCGCTTTATTGAAGAGAAAAAGCGCTCTATGGTGCAGGAAATAAAGAATATGTATTCGCTGAAGGGTCAGCCGCACATTGTTCAGTGTCTTGCACATAATATAAAGGACGTGACTGATGATAACGGACAGGTGATAGGCTTTGATGTTCTCATCCAGATGGACTATTACACTTCGCTGACAGCATATATGCGTGAAAACGGCCCGCTTTCCACACAGACAGCAGAAAAGCTCGCTCTTGACATTGCTGAGGCTCTTCAGGCTATGCACGATATAAATATGCTTCACCGCGACATAAAGATAGAGAATATCTACACCGACCGCAAAGGAAATTTCCTGCTGGGTGACTTCGGCATAGCGAAGCAGGACGCGGTGAGCAGCTATTCGACCCTTGCGGGCACACAGCCGTTTATCGCCCCCGAGGTATGGAAGGTCCGTACTACCAACAAGCGTTATACCAGAACAGCTGATATCTATTCCTACGGCATATCGCTGTATTACCTTCTGAATAACAACCGTCTGCCTCTCGTTGCGGAGTATGCAACACAGAATGATATAAACTGTGCTGTGTTTGACCGCCTGAACGGCAAGCAGTTCGGGCCTCCCGCACACGGCGGAGAAAAACTCAAAAGCATCGTAATGCACTGCTGTGCCTATGAACCGGAAGACAGATTCCAGTCGGTGGATGATATTATTTCCGCACTGAAAGGTTCTGCCAAGGTCAGGGTCAAGGCTGTTTCAAAGCCCGATACTTCGTTTGAAGCACCTCCCGAACAGTATGCGACTATGTATGCGGGAAATGACTCCTATAGCAGCACTCCCATAATAAATGACCGCAAAAACAGCGGCTACGGATATGATGACCGCCGTGACAGCGGTTACGGCTATGACGACCGCCGAGACAGCGGCTACGGCTATGACGACCGCCGTGATAACGGCTACGGTTATGACGACCGCCGTGACAGCGGCTACGGTTATGACGACCGCCGGGACAACGGCTACGGCTACGACGACCGCCGGGACAGCGGTTACGGCTATGACGACCGCCGCGACAGCGGTTACGGTTATGACGACCGCCGTGATAACGGCTACGGCTATGATGACGGCTACTATGACGAAGAAACTCAGCCCGCACCTGCTAAGCTGAGTAAAACGGTCATTGTGGCGCTCGTGATAGTTGTAGCGGTGCTTGTAGGACTTGTGGCTGTTATGCTTGTCATATTCTCGCTCAAGGGCAGCAGCAAAAAGGACGACGACAAAAACGGCAAGGTCACCGAAACATCTGCTGTCACCACCACATCACAAAAGAAATCTGTCACCACGACTGCCGAAGAAGAGGATGAGGAAGACGAATCATCTGAAAAAGAGTCCAAGATAGACTATAATGCTCCCGTTATACCCGAAAAGGTAGACCATATCAGAGATATGTACGTCACCACCGAATATCAGCAGCTGCGTATACGGGTGGGCCCGGGCTATGATTATAAGGTAGCCTATGACGGTATCCCGATGGGTACAAAGATAGCCGTCACAGCCGAGATGTATGACCCGAAATCTACCGAAACATGGGCTTATGTTGAGTATGATACCTATAAGGGCTGGATAACCGAGACCTGCCTGTGGAACGAACCTACGATAGTTTATCCCGAAAAACAGAGCTATATGGGCACGTTCTTTGTCAATACAGATAATGACGACCTTACGATGAGATACGGACCCGGCTATGATTACGGCATAGTCACAATGATGCCCGAGAAAGCCGACATCAAGGTCTATGCAGAAAAGTATATATCATCTACAGGTGAAACATGGTCATATGTTGAGTACAAGGGCTTTTATGGCTGGAGCAATAAAAAGTACATAGGCGACAAGTCCAAAACTACGACCAAGAAGAAGACTACCACAACTAAAAAGACAACCACCACCACTACTACGACTACCACCACTACGACAACGTCGGCAACACTGCCGCCTGTACCGTCTTCTGTATACAGCTTCAGCGGTGCATATGCATCAAGCAGCCTTACTCCCGATGGAAGCTGGACATACTATCCGGAAAATGTGCTTGACGGCAACCGTTCGACCTGCTGGTGCGAGGGTGTCAGCGGCGATGGTATCGGTGAAACACTGACGATAACCACAGAAAGTTCACATTCTGTATCCAAAGTCGTGATAGCAAACGGCAACCTCTCAAGCGAGAGCAGCTATTATGCAAACAACAGGATAAAGGAGTTTGAGATCATATTCTCGGACGGTACATCGCTTTCGGCCATTATTTCCGACAGCTATACCACACAGCCTTTCGCCATCAGCTTTGACCCCAAGGAAACTACCTCTATAACGCTCAGGATAGTAAGCGTTTACAGCGGTTCAAGCTACAGCGACACCTGCGTTTCGGAATTCTACGCAGAATAACATCATTCAAACAGCCGTATCCGACGTGATACGGCTGTTTTCATATTTGCATCACAGTTTTATCACAAGACTCACACCAAAATGTGTTAAAATACACATCGAATCATAGACGGGAGCTTGTAATGGCAGGCTGAGAGGAAGTCCTAAACTTCGACCGTGATACCTGATGCGGATAATGCCGCCGTAGGAAGTCATATTTTACGACCCAACGGAGCTTTCTGCATAAGAAAGCTCTTTTTTGCGCCTGTATTTGGGCGCATAAAGCCACTTATCGAAAGGAAAGAATATCATGAGAGAATACTACACCCAGATGGAAGCCGCAAAGAAAGGCATCATCACCCCCGAAATGAAGATAGTAGCCGAGAAGGAATACATCGACCCCGAAGAGCTCCGTCAGCTCGTTGCAAAGGGCGAAGTTGCCATTCCCTGCAATATCAACCACAAGTCCATATCCCCCGAAGGCATAGGCACAAAGATGCGTACCAAGATAAATGTGAACCTCGGTATATCGGGTGATGCTAAGAACTATGAGGTAGAGATGCAGAAGGTAGAGCTGGCTCACAAGTTCGGAGCCGAGGCTATAATGGATCTTTCAAACTACGGAAAGACCAACACATTCCGCAGGAAGCTCGTTGAGATGTCGCCTGCTATGATAGGAACTGTTCCTATGTATGACGCTATAGGCTATCTTGAAAAGGACCTGCTCGACATAACCGCAGATGATTTCATGAAGGTCGTAAGAGCTCATGCAGAAGAGGGCGTTGACTTCATGACTATCCACGCAGGTATAAACCGCCGCGCTGTTGAGGCTTTCCGCCGTGACGGAAGAAAGATGAACATAGTGTCAAGAGGCGGCTCGCTTCTCTTTGCATGGATGATGATGACAGGCAACGAGAATCCTTTCTTTGAGCGCTATGATGAAGTGCTCGACATACTTCGTGAGTATGATGTCACCATAAGCCTCGGTGATGCACTCCGCCCCGGCTGCATAGATGACTCCACCGACGCGGGACAGATAGCCGAACTTATCGAACTCGGCTACCTTACCGAGCGTGCATGGGCAAAGGACGTACAGGTCATGGTAGAAGGCCCCGGACATATGGCAATGAACGAGATAGCAGCAAATATGCAGATACAGAAGCGTATCTGCCACAATGCGCCTTTCTATGTTCTCGGACCTGTAGTTACCGATATTTTCCCGGGTTATGACCACATCACCACAGCGATAGGCGGCGCTATAGCTGCTTCGAGCGGTGCTGACTTCCTGTGCTATGTTACTCCTGCCGAGCATCTTCGTCTTCCCGACGCCGATGATGTCAAGGAAGGCATCATCGCTTCAAAGATAGCTGCTCACGCTGCTGATATCGCTAAGGGCGTACCTCACGCAAGAGATAAGGATAACGAAATGGCTGCTGCCCGCCACGTTCTTGACTGGGAAAAGATGTTTGAGATAGCATTTGACGGCGAAAAAGCAAGAAAATACTTCGAGAGCGTTCC
>CADBTD010000261.1 GCA_902797535.1 uncultured Ruminococcus sp.
AAGTGTATTTTCCAGTTCGTTTCCTTCGAGATCCCACTTTATATATCCCTTTTTCTCATCTAAATACGGAGAGTACATAAAGAAGTCGTCGGGGGTCTCTCTTGCTTCTCTTTCGTCAAGGTTCTCGTCGAAGTGTCCGCTTTCCCATGAACCGCCGTTGTATATCATATCATGATAGTACTTTACATACGGCGGCAGATCGGTATCGGGCTCTCCGATGTCACAGATCTTTTTGCCGTTTATGCAGAAAGTTTTGTCATCAGCGTTTATCGGTATCATTTCTTCTGTATAGTGAAGTCCCATGCTGAACTGCCGGGGATTCCATATAGCGTGCTTATAGACAAGGTTCACCTGTCCGTCAACGCGGGTGACTTCGCTGCTGTATCCGCCGAAGGGTTCACGCATATAAATGAAAAGTGCATCGTCATATTCATCTGAATGCACATCCGAGCCTTCGGCTCTGTAGTGGTATATGCGTATATCGGGATTTGGTATGGCATCGGGGGAATAGGGGATGATATTTGCTGTCATGACAAAGTACAGCGCACCCGAAAGCACCAGTGCAGCCCCTATCACAAAACACAGTATATTAAGGATACGGTGCTTTTTTCTCTGTCGCTTTGCAAATTTGCGGAAGCTCTTGCCTGTGTCGGTCTGTGCCGCTTCTAAGGGGATCTCCCTGTTCAGCTTTTCAAGCTCGGCTGAACAGTCGGGGCACTCTGCTATATGTGCGGCAATTGCGTTTTTTGTTTCTTCATTTACTGCACCGTCGTGGTACAGCGGTATAAGGTCACGAACTATAGGGCAGCTCAATTTATCTGTTTTCATAACATTCCGTCCTTTCTCAGTTTATCGGTTATCTTTTCTTTTGCACGATAATATGTTACACGGGCCCAGCTGTCGGTCTTTCCGAAAAGCTCTGCAATGTCCTTGAATGCAAGCTGGCCGAATACTCTCAGAGAGAACACTTCCTTGTATGGTTCATCAAGGGTATGCACTATGCGCATTATCTGCATGGCGCTGTCACGGTCAGCGACACGTTCTTCTATAGCCGCTGTGCTGTCGGGGAGATCCTCAAGCGGATCCGAGCCTGCGCTTTTTTTCTGCTTTTTTATGCGGTTGAGCCACAGATTCCTGGCTATGCTGCAAAGCCATGTATAAAGGCTGCTGTCTCCTTCAAAGCCTTTTTTTGCAGCAAATGCCTTCAGAAAGGTTTCCTGGGTAATATCCTCGGCCTCGTGTTCATTGCGTGTCAGCGACAGTACATATCTGAACAGGGCGCTGTATTCCGCACATAGTGCTTCATCGCTTATTTCATTTTTCTTTTTGCTGTTCTTCAAACTGTCACCTCCTGCGCCGAAAGAATAAGCCGCTTATCGTCTTTCTGTTTGTTAGACAACCAAAGCGGCAGAACGTTACAAGGTATTATAACATTTTTTTGAAAAAATGGCAAGAAAAAAGCAGAGAAGCTGCTGCTCTCTGCTTTTTCCGTAAAATACTGTGTGGTGAGGTTAGTTATGCTGTAGCTATATGGCGTTTTTTGATAGAAACGGAAGACGCTTTCCTGCTTTTTCTTCCGCTGAGCACCTGATAAAGTGCAAATGCCATGCAGACTGCGAAAACTGCGATAAAGAATATATGCATGGCCATATCGGCACCGTGTACCTTAAAAATATCAAATCCGAAGACCAGGTCCATTTCCCCTGTTTTTATGTTCATGGTACTCATGCCCATTACAAAGAAGGCAGCGTACATTTCTGCGATAATTACTGAAAGAGCGCCTGCCGCTGCGGTAAAGCCTTCCAGCAAAGCTTTGCTGCCGCCGACCTTTTCACGTTTTCTCAGGATAAGCACATAATATGCCTCATATCCGAGCGCCAAAGCACCCAAAGCCATCAATGCTATCATACTTACGCGGTCTAACAATGCAAAAAGCAGAGGGTATACAAAGAATGATACGATGTATACGATGCCGAACAGCCTGTGTTTCTTCATGACGCCCACCCGTTCCTTTCGTGATGTACTCTTTTCAAGTTTCTTATGTCTTATTGGAAAAATACCGAAAACGTTATCGGATATTTTTTTTGATCATTTCCTATTATACCCCCGAAAATACGAAAAATCAAGAGAGTATATTAATATTTGTTTAAATAACGCAATTTCTCTTAAATGACTATAAACATACTGTTCAAATTGTGCAGAATAACAAAAACAGCGTAATAACGTGCTTTTGTGCAGGGAATATTGTGAAAATCGTAAATTTTTTGACAATTTGTTTAAAACTGTTGAATTTCAATTGTTTTACCGTTTTTTGCGGTTTGTAATGACAAAAATCCTCTGATTTTTAAAATTTGTTCTTATATGTAAGTACAAAAGGGTATTTTTTGATAGTATTTTGTTAGATATAAATATATGAAACTTAAACGTTTTAAGAAATGTATTGACAAGGCGGTCGGAAAAGTGCTATAATTTGCGTGAAGTCCTGAAAGGCGGCGGTATATATGAAAATAAAAGTACTGGTACTTATAGTGGCTGCAGCTGTCTTCGCAGTGTCGGGTTGCAGTACGGCAGACAGGGAGCTGAGCGAAGACCCTGCGGAATTGATGGAAATATACTGCTTCAGTGCAGGAAAAGCAGATGCTCACCTTATATACGGCGAGGACTGGGCGGTGCTTATAGACTGCGGAGAAAAGGGCTTTGGCGGAGATATACTCGGCTATATGGATGCTCACGGCATAGACAGGATAGACAGACTGATAATCACTCATTTTGACAAGGACCATGTGGGCGGTGCGGCAAAGGTCATAAACAATACCGAGATAGGCAGTGTATATCAGAGCAATTGCCCGAAAGAAAGCAAGGAATACAGCAAATACCTTGAAGCGCTTGAAGAAAAGGGCATAGAACCCGTTATGGTCAGAGAGAGGGTATCTTTCAGTGAGGATGGCGTTGATTTTACTATAGACCCGCCGCAAATGGACAGCTATGAAATAGACCCGAGCAATAATTCCTCACTCATCACAGAGATACGCTTCGGAGAATGCTCGATGCTGTTTGCAGGTGACGCAGAGGATGCACGTCTTGATGAGTATATCGGCGGCGGGCATGGCCGCTTTGACCTGCTGAAAGTGCCGTATCACGGACATTTTCAGAACAGTCTGAAAGCATTTCTTGAAAGCGTTTCGGCAGAATGGGCTGTCATAACCTCCTCTGATGAGGAACCTGAGGATACGGAAACACTTACTGCGCTGAAAGAAACGGGCACAAAGGTGTTTCTTACGCGAAAATCGGCTGTTTTGGTCAGGTGTGACGGCAGGCATATAGAGGTCTCCTATGATGTTCCGAAAGAACAGTCATCGTGAAAGCAGCGGAAAATGTGGTTATATTGACCGTTCAGCGTAAGTCTGTGCGGTCTTTTTTGTGTTTATGATCACTTGCATTTTTGATATATATATGGTATAATAAAAGTTACGAAAAAAACAGATCCACAGAAGGAGAATTAACAATGACACAGATACTTACCGAAATGAAAGTAAACGAGGGGCTTCAGAACGTTTTTAACCCTCTTCCGCTGAAAATGCATATAGGTCTTTGCATTTTAGCTACGATACTTTATCTTATCCAGTACTACAGAAAGGGTTCGTGGCATTATCTTCTGCTTATGATAGGTATTGATCTTACTTATCTTACGCAGACAAATCTCTGCTACAAGAAAGGCTTTATTCCGATACTCGGTGTGGCGGAGGGACTGATCCTTTTGGGTGCGCTTCTGACTTACCTCAGCTTTGCAAAAAAGGAAAAGGCAAAGCACGCAGCTGCTGCGGCTGCTGCCGATGAAGCGGATGAGCGCAGAAAAAATGTCGAAAAGGAACAGGCAAAGCTTGACAAAAATGTTGTTGACAGCGCTTTTGAGGATGGAGAATGAACGGCAAAAAAGGTATTAAAATAGTCATACTCGACTCTGAGACGGTGACAAGAGGCGATATATCGCTCGACAGTATAACAGCACTTGGCGATGCTAAGGTACTGGGTTTCACACCGAATGACAGGGTCGCTGAAGAGATAGGCGATGCTGATGCGGTGATATGCAACAAATGCCTTATAACCGAAGATGTGTTTGAAAAATGCACGAATCTGAGATATGTGGGCTTGTTTGCAACGGGCTATAACAATGTGGACCTTGATGCGGCAAGGAAAAGAGGGGCAGCGGTGTGCAATGTTCCGTCATACTCGACATATGCGGTGGCACAGCATACCTTTGCACTGATACTTGAGCATTACAACAGGACAGCCGAGTACAAAACGTCGGTAGACGAAGGCGGCTGGATAAATTACAAGCTGTTTTCGTATTTTTATATGACGACACAGGAGCTTTACGGAAAAACGCTGGGTATAGTGGGTTACGGAGATATAGGCAGACGCACCGCCGAGATAGCCCGCGCTTTCGGGATGAGGGTCATTACCCATACCCGCACGCCCTCAAAGGTAACGGACGGCACGCCGGCAGTCACACTTGAAGAACTTCTGAAAGAGTCGGATATCGTGAGTCTTCACTGCCCGCTGACTAAGGAAAACGAGCGTATGATAAACAGCGATACACTGTCGCTGATGAAAGAAAATGCTATACTGATAAACACTGCAAGAGGCGGACTTGCAGACGAACAGGCGCTTGCAGACGCTCTTAACAGCGGAAGGATAGC
>CADBTD010000262.1 GCA_902797535.1 uncultured Ruminococcus sp.
GTTCCTTGAACCCGACCTTCCGCCTGTATGGCACGTCGGAGAATGTATCGACAACACACGTTCGTCGGGAATATTTGCAGGCATAGCGGGCGCACTCGGCAAAAAGATGTTTGAAATGCCTTTTGCATTTGCTTCACCCGAATGGGGCAATGAAAAGGGAATAGATGCGGCACTCGGATTCAGACTCAACGGCATAAGCTCATATCACTGCGTTGAGGCGCAGATATACGGCTCAAAGAATGTGATCGAGTTCCTGAAGTACGGTACCCTTGAAACGCTCGGTTCGTCGATGAATGTTGACACCGACCCTGTCAAGCTGGGCGAAAAAATAGTAGCAGATATGAAAGCCAAGAGAAAAGCTCTCGGCTGGGATAAATGACCAACACATAAAGGAGGAAACGGTTATGGGATGTTTCTTGGTTCCTGCAGGTGAAGCTATAGTAACCACCGTAGTAAAAAAGGTACTGGAAAAGCGTGAGGCAAAATTTGCCGCAGACAGTGACCACATCAGATTTTCCGAAAAGCTGGGAAGGCTCAACGGTCTTCTGTGGGGAGGTTCGGGACTGCTCGCATTTGAGCATCTGTGGCATGGTGAGATATCACCCTTCTTCCCGTTCCTTACAGCCGCAAAAGACCCCGCAGAGCTTTCGGTCGCCCTGCATGAAATGTCTACGGCTGGAGTGGGCATGGCTGTGCTGGTAACAGTTGTATGGGCGGTATCTGTACTTATTACAGACGGTCTTAAACGGCGCGGCACATCTTCGGCGGCATCAGCTGCGGAAGGGGGCGGAAGCGTATGACACTGCTCATAACTGCTCTTGCAGCGATAATCTCTACTGTTGTATGGTATACAAGTGAAAAGGCAAGAGGTCTTCATGTAGGCGTGCTTCTGTATATGTATTGGGGCGCATCTCTCATGTGGCTCGTTGATGCGGCAGTCGGATATTTTGAAGACGGCGCAGAATTCTTTGTGCCTTCGGGCGCTGAGCTTCTCAATGATACATTCCTCGGGCTGTCGGTAACTGTGCTGGCACTTGTGGTATGGATAGGCGTAGTGCTTGTAAAGGATCCGTACAAAGTGGTAAGAAAAAACTGAATAACAGCAAAGTAAAGACCGCTTTCACCTTTTATGGAGAAAGCGGTCTTCAGGTATAGATGTATAGAAGGAGTAGATGAGAAAGCTAAGATCAGCTGTCTGCCGGGTCGCATTGAGATACTGCACTCCCTGCAGGTGCTGAGCCGTCGTGATTTTTATCTGCGGCTCATGCTCACAATTATAAGACGGTATAAGATGCAAAAGGTTATAAAAAATCCCCCGAATTTTTTCGGGGGATAAATTTTTGTAAAAAGCAGTTACGGAAGTGTGACTTTTCCGTCTGAAATAACTATCTTTCCAAGCTCCTGCGCTCTGCCTATTCCCTCATCAACAGCAGTCTTTGCCGATTCGCCTATCCGTGACCAGCCGAAAAGTTTTGCTATCTCATGGGCAAGGTCATCGGGAGTCGTTGCTGCAAGCTCGGATATGATGAGTGCTGCCGCAGAGGCTATCTCTTCGGGGGCGATCTCGTCAAGGGGACGCTTCGGGCTGTTTTCGTCGGGTACACGGCAGCCGTCATACGCATCGGGAAGCTGCCATGCCGCCCATATGAATTCGGCTCCGCTGTCGTATTCGCGTATGATACCGCCCGATTTTGCCACAGCTTCGAGGAACACTCCGTCAGCCTTGCTGCCGCCCCTTGAAAGTCCCCATGCGGCGAGTATGCGTTTTTTAACGCTTGAAACGCTGACAGGTGCTTCTGCTTCCAGAAGCCACTTGATCTCTTCGGCAGTCTTTCCGACAGCTTCGGGGAGATAGTACTCCTTCTGCTCTCCGAGTTTTCTGACGTTCCAGGGAACGTATTTTTCACAGCGCTCGGAAAGCTCGGAAGGCGCTTCTTCACGTTCGAGCTCGTCGGGAGAAACGGCGGCAGGTGCAGGTGTTTCTCCCTCGGAAGGCTCGGGCGGCTCACGATAAAGGAACAAGGCGTTCTCTGCGGCTGACTTTACGCTTTCCACGACTTTTTCGGGAGCGCTGAGCCAGTCGAGCGCATGAACGTTGTGAAGCCTCCAGCCAAGTCCTTCAAGTACGGAAGGCTGAACGATGTTCCTGTCACGGGCGGTAGCATTGCTGCTGTGTCTTGAGCCGTCACATATTATACCCAGCAGATACCGTGAAGGTTCGTCGGGATTGACTATAGCAGCATCTATCCTGTAGCCCGAGCAGCCTACATTTACTTTGACTTCATAGCCCTCTTTCCTGAGCGCTTCTGCGAGAGATACCGCAAAGCTGTCGGGTTCTACAGCCTTTTCTGCGGAGTTTACAGCAAGTGCCTGATTGCCCTTTGCCGCAAATTCAAGGAATGCACGAAGCTGTTCAACGCCGTCCGAACGAGTTCTTGAAAGGTCTATCTGTTCGGGACGCAGTGTTGAGTAAACGGTCATTGACTTTCTTGCACGGGATACCGCAACGTTTAGTCTGCGCCAACCGCCGTCACGGTTGAGCGGACCGAAGTTCATAGATACCTTGCCGTCCTTGTCGGGGCCGTAGCCTACGCTGAAAAGTATGTGGTCA
>CADBTD010000263.1 GCA_902797535.1 uncultured Ruminococcus sp.
ACTGTCTGCTTCACCTGATCTGAATCGGTTATTACCTCTTCTATATCCTTCTGTGACATTGAAAGGGCCTTTGACTTGGTCAGTCTTGACTCATATCCGTCACAATATGATACGAAATAGCCCGTTTCATTTGCCGTAAGGATATCCTTGACACGGCTGTCGAGCTGTCTTTGCTGTTCTGCTTGTCTTTCAAGCTCTGCTATTCTCGGGTCATAGTTCTTTGATATGCCCGAAATTATGTTATAGATATTCAGCACGAGAGAAAGATTGCTTTTTTCCTGTGCAAAGGCTTCATAGTCGCCCTTGTTCGCACAGGCTATCATCTGCTTATAATGCTCGTCTATCTTTTTGTTGATAGATTCGGGCTGTACATAGTCGGTAGTACCCGGGCTCTGGGCACGCTGAAGAAGGTCTATCTGTTCGTTGAGCTTTTTCAGCCTGGTTTCCGCCGAAGCCTCAGCATCATCAGAGAAGACCCTTGCTACAGTATCACCGACCGACACCTTGCTTCCGTCAGGGTAGGTATAGCTTATGACTCCGCTGCCGCTGTAGTTTATTTCCTTTTCATCACGAATTATAACGCCTTCAAAGGGTATATCCTCATTTATGGTACAGAGCACAGCCTCCTGTGTATCGTGGCGGTCATTAAGATATCGGTAGACCTGTCCGCCGATGATTATCAGCAGCAGACCCGTTACAAGCAGAATAAGGAACCTTGTCGTCATCCTGTTGAACAGACCGGATCTCATAATGCTTATTATCCCTCACTTTTTCTTATCAGAGAAAGTCCGACGGCGTTTTATGCGCGGTCAGAATTATCAAGTATATTTATTGCACGGCCGGGCACGATAGTTGAGATAGCGTGCTTGTACACAACATTCTGCTTTCCTTCGCAGTCAAGTATCACAACATAGCTGTCAAAGCCCTTTACTATACCCTTGAACTGATAGCCGTTGACAAGTATCATTGTAACGAGTATCTTTTCCTTTCTTGCCTGATTGAGAAAAATATCCTGTAAATTAAGATTTTTAGTCATTTCATTCACTCCTATAAAGAAACATAAGTTATATTTTTCTGTCTAAACAGTTTGTAAAAACCATTCACGTTATATTATAACATAAAATTTTCGATTTGGCTATAGTATTTTGCACATTTTCATAAAAAATTTTATATTCTTCTGTCTGAGAGGTATAAATTGTCCTGATTTCGTCCATTCTGCGGAACCATGTAAGCTGTCTTTTTGCGTAATGCCGTGTTCCCTGTCTGATACGTTCAGCACATTCGTCAAGATCTGCTCTGCCCTCAAGATAAGGGATAAGCTCCTTATACCCTATTGCCTGATAGGCGGTAGCGGGATCTGAGCTTTCATAAACTCTTCTTGCCTCTTCCACCATGCCCTGTTCAAGCATGATACCCACACGCCTGTTTATCCTGTCATACAGTTCCTGTCTGTCACGGAAGCCTATCTGCATGACGAGTGCATCATATGGTGCGCCGCCTTTAAGATTTTTCCGCCGCTGTTCGCTGAAGCGGCCTCCCGTAGTTTCGCAGACCTCTATAGCTCTTACAACACGGATAAGGTTATTTTCATGTATGCTCTCTGCTGCCTCGGGGTCAAGCTCACGAAGTCTCAGCCACAAGGCGTGTCTGCCGTGTTCTTCGGCGTATTTTTCAAGAGCAGCACGTCTTTCGGGGTCGGCACCGCTGTCCTCAAATACTATATTTCCGAGAAGCGAGCTTATATAAAGCCCTGTTCCTCCGCAGATTATCGGCAGTTTGCCCCGCTCGTGTATATCCCTGATACATTCTCTTGCGAGAGTGCAGTACTCTGCCACGGAGAAACTCTGTTCAAGCGGCAGAAAACCTGTCAGGTGATGGGGTATACCCTGCATTTCCTCTTCGGTCACACGGGCAGTTATTATCTGCATATCCTTGTAGACCTGCATAGAGTCTGCACATACCACCTCTCCGCCAAGGTCTTTTGCAAGCTCTACGGAAAGCCGTGTTTTTCCCGATGCCGTGGGACCGCATATCACTATAAGCGGTATTTTTTTGTTATTGTTTTCCGTCATACTATCCGCCTGAAATGCTTTTCTATCTCATATTCGCTCATTTCGAGCCTTATAGGTCTGCCGTGAGGACAGTACCTCAGGTCCTCCTCATACACAAGGTCTGCTATATGCTGAAGTTCCTGCATAGTGTTGTCATCATGCGCCTTTATGGCTGCACGGCAGGCCATTGACCTGTATATATCGTCATATATCTGCGGCAGAGGGTCACTTCCTCCCGCTATCAGAAGCTGAGCTATCTCGGTTATCATCTCGGTGGGATTGTACTGTTTGAGTATCTGCGGCAGCGCCTTGACAGCTATGGCAGGTGCTACATCGGGTTCAATGACAAAGCCGAGTTTTTCGACCTTTTCCACATTCGCAGCGATGACATCATATTCATCGAAAGAAAGCATGACCATTATCGGTTCAAGAAGCATCTGAGCTGTTATCTTTCTTGCGTCAAAGCGTATCTGCTCATAGATATGCCGTTCATGCGCTGCGTGCTTATCTATCAGGACCATCTTATCTCCCACCTGTGCGACGATATAGGTCTTGAAAAGCTCGCCTATGACAACAGGTTTTTCTTTTGGCAGCTCCTGTTCGCCGATAATGCTGTCTATCCTGACCGGAGGCTTTTTGCGGAAATCGTCCGCAGTAACGAACCGGAAATTTTCAAGGACAGCGTCTTCGGCTGTTCTTTCATCAGTTTCACTGAACTTTTCGGGCTCTTCGATATCAGAAGGCACGGGAACAGATCCTTCCGCCGCAGCATCAGAGGCATTATTATCTGCCCCGGCATTTTCTCTTGCTATCCTGTCGAGCATTTTTCCGAAGGCTTCATCTTCAAGTCCGTCCGGCTTTTCTTCCGCGGCGGGTATCGGCACAGCAGCAGGCTTTTCAAGCGACTGCAAAAACAGGTCATCGCCCGCTGATGACTTTTGTACATCAGGCTCAAAGCGTTTTGGAATTACTGCTTCGGGCTCCTGTTCCTTTTCGGAGATGTGTCTGAATGCAAGCTGTTCGATCTTCGGCTGCTCGGGCTTTTTGTAAAGCTCGCTGTCGCTGAATTTTTTCGGAGAAGAAACAGTCAGCCTTGCAGGCTTGTCCTTTTCCTCGAGCGCCTGCCTTACAGCGAAGTACACCGAATCGAACACATATCTGTTATCGGAAAACCTGACCTCGGTCTTAGCGGGGTGAACGTTCACATCTATCATATCCGGGGAAATGCTCAGTTTAAGAACGCACATCGGGAAGCGTCCCACCATCATCTGACTGCGGTAGGCTTCTTCAAGCGCCTGTGAGCAGACCTCGGAACGTACATATCTGTCGTTTACATAGAATATCTGGAATTTTCTGTTGGTGCGGGAGTTCAGCGGCTTTGAGATAAAACCCTCAGCCGATACGCCGTCCCTGCTGTACTGAACGGGTATAAGACCGTTTGCAAAATCTCTTCCGAAGACGGAATACAGTGCAGAGTACAACTTGCCGTCACCTGCTGTAACGAATACAGGCTTATTGTCACGGATGAGCTTTACGCTTATGTCGGGTCTTGAAACTGCGAGCCTGCTCATAAGCTCCTGTATGCGGGTAGCCTCGGTCGCGTCTTTTTTAAGGAATTTGAGTCTTGCGGGTACGTTGTAGAACAGGTCACGGACTATTATGTTCGTACCCTCGGGACAGCCCGATTCATCATAGCTGAGTTCCTCGGAAGCAGCTATCTCATAGTGAGTGCCCAAGGGTTCGCCGTGCTGTCTTGTGAACATCTCGACTCTTGCAACAGCGCACACGGAAGCGAGCGCTTCTCCTCTGAAGCCGAGAGTCATTATCTTATCAAGGTCATCTTTTTCCGCGACCTTGCTGGTAGCGTGGCGAAGGAATGCTTTCGGCACATCTTCATAAGCTATGCCGGCGCCGTTGTCGGTCACTCTCAGAAAACTCCTGCCGCCGTTTTTTATCTCTACCGATATGGAATCGGCACCTGC
>CADBTD010000264.1 GCA_902797535.1 uncultured Ruminococcus sp.
CCTGTTGTCGTCTGTCTCAAGTTTTACTTTAAGAGCTCCCTCTTTTTCGGCACGGTTTATGGCAAGGCACTGATGTCCCTGTATCTTTTTGGGCGAGCTGTGGAAATCATAATAGTTGTCATAGACCGTTTCTTCTTCGGTAGAGCGTACCGCCGAAACAGTACCCGTCTCAAATGTAAGGTCGCGGACAGCGCTGCGCACATCGGCATTTTCGGCTATCTGCTCGGCTATTATGTCCGATGCCCCCTGAAGTGCAGCCGCAGCGTCGGGCACCTCTTCCGTGATAAACTGTGCCGCAAGCTCTTCAAGCGGTCTTCTCTCGTCTGAAAGTATCAGCTCTGCAAGAGGTTCAAGCCCCTTTTCCTTAGCGGCGGAAGCACGGGTCTTTTTCTTTGGTCTGTATGGCAGATAAAGATCCTCGACCTGTGTCAGAAGTTCAGCCGACTCTATTTTTTCACGAAGCTCATCGGTCAGCTTGCCCTGTTCCTCTATTGAGGCAAGCACAGTGTCCTTTCGTGCTTCAAGATTTTTCATATATTCGTATCTTTCGCTCAGAGAACGCACATCCATATCACCGTGCATTTCCTTCCTGTATCTTGAAATGAACGGTACTGTAGCGCCCTCATCCAGCATATTGATGACATTTTCGATATACTCACGCTTTGTTGCAAATTCTTTTGTTAATACGTCGATTATCCTTTCGGTATTCATATCAGTGTTCTTCTCCTTTCAACTTTTGAAGCCTTATTATTATACCATATTTCAAAGCAAAAGTAAAGATACCGCGCAGAATAAACTCAGGCCGTATCTTTGCATACTGCGTATCGAACAGTCTGCCCGTGCAGCAGAATTTGATAGTTCCTCTCAAATATGAACTTGCTGTAAAATCTTATACTATGATGTTGACTTTCGGATACAGATATGATATAATCTCAAATTGAAAGTTACTGTCAAATGCATCAAGGGAGGTGCAGCCCGTGAAAACAAAAACAGCAAGAACAGCAGCTATATTCATTTCGGTGATATTCGGCTGCATCATACTGTGGTCATATGCTTTCACGGCGATAGAAGCATCCCATGATTGCCGCGGAGAAAGCTGCGTTGTCTGCGAGATATCAGCAGTGTGCAGACATCTTCTTGGAGAACACGGCATTGTTCCCGCAGCCGAAGCAGCTGCTGCCGTCATGTTTTTCATTATGATGGCTGTTATGCCGAAAAATGATGTATCCGGCAGGACCAACACACTTATATCCCTGAAAGTAGAACTTCTGGAATAAATATCTTGTCACAAGAACATTATGCGCAAATGGCTGTCATAACGGCAGTCTTTTCAGCTGCGCCCATTTTCAGACAAGATATTTATTCCGGAGGTTTTTATGTTTAACAGAAAAAGAATAATTTCGGTGATCATTTCATCAGCACTTGCATTAACAGCCGCAGGCTGCGCAAATTCAGGAAACAGCTCTGCAAACACCACCGCAAAAACTGCGGATTCATCAGAAGCAGTCGGCAAAAAGCTAAGCATAGTATGCACCATTTTCCCCGAGTATGACTGGGTACGAGAAATCCTTGGCAGCAAAGCAGATGATGCCGACATCACTTACCTGCTCGACAACGGCGTTGATCTTCACAGCTATCAGCCGACAGCCGAAGACATAATGAAGATATCGACCTGTGACCTTTTCATCTATGTAGGCGGCGAATCCGACGAGTGGGTGGAAGATGCTCTTGCACAGGCTCAGAACAAGGACATGAAGGTGATAAACCTCATGGAAGTACTGGGTGATAAGGCTAAAGAAGAGGAAATAAAAGAAGGTATGCAGGAAGAAGAACACGATCATGAGCATGAACATGAAGACGGCGAACCGGAATATGATGAACATGTATGGCTGTCACTGAAAAATGCAGAAATACTCTGTGCTGAGATAGAATCCGACATTGAAGCATTAGACCCCGACAATGCTGACACTTACAGAACAAATCTTGAAAGCTACACCGAAAAGCTGATCTCGCTGGACAGCGATCTCAAGACCCTTATAGACAGCGCAGGCGAAACAGCACTCATATTCGGCGACAGATTCCCGTTCAGATATTTTGCTGATGATTACGGGATAGATTACTATGCCGCCTTTGTCGGATGCTCTGCCGAAACCGAAGCGAGCTTTGAAACTGTAGCATTTCTTGCAGCAAAGGCAGACGAATTCAATGCCGATACCATCTACACTATAGAAAACTCGGACGGCAGGATCGCTCAGGCCGTGATCGACGCTTCTTCATCAAAGGATAAAACCATCGCAGTGCTGAATTCTGTTCAGTCGGTGTCGCAAGATGACATAAAGAACGGCACTACCTATCTCAGTCTGATGCAGCAGAATTACGAAACTCTCAAAACCGACTTGAAGTAAGGAGACCGTGATGAAAAAACCTATAATACTGATCACAGGATATCTCGGATCGGGGAAAACCACCCTTATGCAGAAACTGCTCGAACAGGAAAACAGGCGTATAGCGCTGATAGTCAATGACATGGGCAGTATCAATATAGACGCTGCAAAGTTAGGCAGAGACGCAGGAAATATCGTCGAAGTTGAAATGGTAGAGATGCAGAACGGATGCATATGCTGTACTTTGCGTGATGAATTTATCGCACAGATAGAGAGGATATCACACGAACCCGAAATAGAAGCGATCTTTGTCGAAGCATCGGGAATAAGCGAGCCTTCGGCTATAGCAGGCTCTTTCCTTGCATATCAGGAAGATAACCCTGATACCAACGTTTACCTGAGCTCAATAGTATCTGTGGCAGACGCCGACCGCATCTACCGTGAGTTCTTAGGCGAGCTCACCGACGATGAGAAACACGAAGAAGACGATATCGTAAATCTTGTCATAGACCAGATAGAGTTCTGCGACCTTATCATACTCAACAAGACCGACCTGCTCTGTAAATGCGAGCTCGAAGAAATTAAAAAGATACTTCGTGATTATCAGACAAAAGCGCCGATGATAACCGCAGTAAAAGGAAATGTTGATCCGAAGCTGATAATGCACGGCAAGGAATTTGACTATGACAGCGTGCTTGACTCATCTGCCGTACAGCGTGCTCTTGAAGCGAACGACCCCGAAAACGACAAAGCCTGCATTGATGAATACGGCATAACCTCCTTTGCCTTTGAGGAACGCAGACCGTTTAACCGCAGGAAGTTTGAACAGCTTGTGAGCAATTACCCCTCTGAGCTTATCAGAACAAAAGGGTATATCTGGTTCTCAGATGACGCCGAGCATATTCAGCTTTTTGAGCAGGCCGGAAGAAACAGCGCTCTTACACAGCTGAACGAATGGATGGCAAGCTATCCCGAAGACGAACTTGAGGCGATGTTTGAAGCCTTTCCCGAACTTAAAGATGACTGGGATGACAAATACGGCGACCGCATAAATCAGCTCGTAGTCATAGGAAAAGGATTTGAAAAATCAGAGATAGTAAAGCTTCTCGAAAACTGCCTTGAACCCGCAATATAGATCAAGCCACATAAAAGCAGAGCGTGCAGAGTCAGTGACCTACACGCTTTGCTGTTTCAGGAGGATATATATGAATGTTTCAGATATAAAACCGGTATACCTTATACAAGGCTTTCTTGAGTCCGGGAAGACATCTTTTTTCAGCAGTATAATCAGCAAAAGCAGTTTTTCTCAGGGAAACAGGATACTTCTTCTGCTTTGTGAGGACGGCGAATGCGAATATGACACAAGTCAGTCTGAGTGCGGCAATATATATATACGAACTATAGACAGCAAGGAAGATCTCACTAAAGAAAATCTTCTAAGACTTGCCGATGAATGCTGTGCAGACAGGATAGCTATAGAATACAACGGTATGTGGCATCTTGCCGACCTTGTAAAAGAGATGCCTGATGACTGGGTGATGTTTCAGATAGTAACAGTCATTGACGGTTCAACTTTCGAGATATACAGCAGCAGTTTCAGAAGTCTTGTTGCAGACAAGCTGAATACAAGCGACCTTGTTATGGTAAACAGATTTGAGGGGCATACGTCCCCCGAAACGCTCCACACCGCAATACGGAAGATAAACCGAAGAGCAGCAATTTACTATATGTATAATGACGGGCACGTCGAACAGGACAACATTGCCGACCCCCTCCCATATGACATCAGCTCGGATCATTTTGAAGTCAATGATGAGGATTATGCTATCTTCTACAGCGATATCACAGACGCTCCCGAAAAATATAACGAAAAAACAGTTTCATTCAAAGCAATGATAATGCAGAGCAGTAAACTGACAGACGGTATATTCGCTGTCGGGCGGTACATAATGACCTGCTGCGAAGCTGATATGAAGCTCTGCCTGATGGTGGCCGAATATTCACCGTCATTTACGCCAAAGGAAGAGCACTGGGTAAAAATATCCGCTGAAATAGAGATAAGTCCTGATATGGGCGGCGGCAGAAGAGTACCGCTTTTACACATAGTATCGTTATCAGACTGTGAACCGCCCGAAAGCAAAATAGCATTATTTGCATAATTTTCCCCAATACACTTGACAAACAAAGATCACCATGATATAATATATAAAATCCAAAAAGAAGGAGGACGGTTCAAATGAACAGAACTGCATTTGGCATAATAGTCATGAATATGTATATGTCGGGCTGTTTCAGGCGAGCCGTTTTCGGTTGACTGCAATGGCTTTTTAGCCGTGCAGGTACTGATATTGCTTTACGGTGCGTCTGAGATTCTCGGACGCACTTTTTATTTTGCAAAAAATCAAAAGAAAAGAGGTAACGATCATGGATAACAAGGAACTAAAAGAGCTTTATTACAACGGCTACGCAAGAGGCCGCGAGATAGACCGTCTTTTCGGCAGCAAAGCCGACAATGCGGAATTTATCATCACGAACAAGTATATCGGCAGATATCTGCACGAAGGCGCAAGGGTCATCGACATTGGCGCAGGTGCGGGCGCTTACAGCAGGCATCTTGCCGCACAGGGGTATGCCGTAGACGCCCTCGATCTTCACCCTCTTCACGTTGAACAGCTGAACGAAGCGCTCAAAGACTATGACAGCGCCCGCGCTTTTCAGGCAGACGCCACAGACCTGTCGGCATTCCCCGACAACAGCTATGATCTTGTACTGCTGCTTGGCCCCATATACCATCTGCCCGATACCGAACAAAGACTTGCAGCCATCAGCGAAGCATTACGCGTTGCAAAAAAGGGAGCGCCTGTATTCACAGCATTCTGTCTTCAGGACGCACCTCTGATAGAGTATATCTTTCAGGGCGAGGATCCCGCGCTGTTCCTCAGATCGATAGGCTATGACAGAGATACCGCTACAGTCACCGAGAATACAGGCTCGGCTATAATCATCGATACTATCGCTTCTGTAAACGAACTGACAGAAAAAGCCTGCACTTCCCTGCCCGCAGTAAAGGGCATAAGATTCGCGCAGGACGGTCTTTCTCATATAATCCGTGACGCAGTAAACACAATGAACGATGAGTCATACGCCGAGTGGATACAGTACCTTACAGCAACTGCCGAGCGTGAAGAGCTTATCGGATACTCAAATCACATAGTACAGATACTGATAAAGCAGTGATATCACACTTTCCTCTTTCTCATTTTCTTCATAAGTATAAGCGATATGATAAGTACAGCCGGGAAAACCGCGCCTGTCAGCAAGCCTTTTTTTATGTTGTCGTCAGCTGCCTGGGTGACCGCACCTACCACTGCAGGTCCCAGCGCTCCGCCCAGGTCGCCTGCCATGGCAAGCAGTGCGAACATCGCAGTACCGCCTTCGGGCATTCCTGCCGAGCACAGACTGATCGTGCCGGGCCACATTATGCCCACCGAAAATCCGCAGAGTATACAGCCCGCAAGACCTGCTGCAGGCGCTCCCGTAAGTGATGCTATAAGATAGCTTGCAAGGCACAGACCGCCTGACATGAGCATGAACTTCATAAGGTCGAGCCTGTCTCCGTTTTTTCCGTAAAATGCTCTCCAGATACCCATAGCGACAGCAAACAGGCAGGGCCCCGCCAGATCGCCTGCCGACTTAGACAGACCGAGCGCTGATTCGGCAAAGGCAGAAGCCCACTGCGACATGGAAAGCTCTGATGCACCTGCGCATACCATGAGCACTATTGCCGCCCGGAAAAACGGTACGCGCAGAAGTTCTGCTATGCAAAGACCCTCCTGCTCTCCCGTAGGGTGTTCTATGGGGCATACAGAAAAGTTAAAGGCATTGTAAAGCGGCACAAGCGCCCACACGCAGGCAAGCCATTTCCAGTGCTCTATACCGAAGATCGAGAAAAAAGCTGTCGATATGACTATAACTCCCACAGAACCCCAGCAGAAAAATGAGTGCAGCGTACTCATCACCGCCTCTTTCCTGTCAAAGGGGCAGGCTTCGACTATAGGACTGCACAGCACCTCGATAAGTCCGCTGCCCACAGCGTACACCACAACACTTGCCATTATCCCAATAAACGGGTCAGGCAGGATATCAGGCAGAAAAGCAAGCATTACCAGTCCCGACGCAGAACATATGTGTGCAGTCACTATGCACTTTCTGTAGCCTATGCGGTCAGCAAATCCGGCACAAAAAAGGTCTATGAGCAGCTGAGTGAAAAAGAAGACCGAGGATATGAGCGCCACCCTTGCAAGACCTATAGCGTATTGCCTGTGAAATCTCAGAAACAGCAGGGGTGCAAAATTTCCCGCAATAGCCTGTGTAATAAATCCCAGATAACAGGCTTTTAAAGTCAGCTTGTATTTTTTCATCAATGCTCTCCTTGTGTAAACTATTTATATATCATATCATAAACAGCAGTTTTTTTCAAGTGTTTCACAAAGCTGCACACATACACATCGTTTTTTATTGACAATCAACATTAATTATGATAAAATATCAATGTCCGGCGTTTCCGGATAATGTAAAAGGTTCATAAAACAGTTCCGCGGCTGAAAAGCAGGGACTATGATATAATTCGGGAAAAAGAAAAAATCGGGAAGAGGGAAAGAAAAAATGAGTAACTACACCTACAAAAAGGCAGATATCAAGGACCTTGATATGCTGGTAAAAACACGCATCGAGGTACTTCGTGCCGCAAACAAGCTGTCGGAGGACACCGACATGAAAGAGGTCGGCATAGTTTCAAGACTATACTACGAAAAATCGCTGTGGGACGGTTCACATACCGCATATCTCGTATTCGACGGCGACAAATTCATCGGTGCGGGCGGCATAAGCTATTACTCCGTAATGCCCACCTACCACAATCCCACAGGCCGCAAAGCATACATAATGAATATGTACACCTCACCTGAATACAGAAGACAGGGCGTAGCTTCAGCTACACTCGATCTGCTTGTTGAAGATGCTGTGAATAAGGGTATCAACGAAATAACCCTTGAAGCTACAGAATGCGGCAGACCTCTTTATGAAAAATACGGATTCATACAGGCTGAAAGCGAAATGACCCTTATAAGAAACTAAAAAAACGGCTCAAACGAGCCGTTTTTCTATACTGAGATATTTTCACTCCACAATGCGGTAGTTGTCTGCGGCATTTTCCTTAGTCGCATACTCAGTGACATTGATGACCTCTACTTTGAGAGGCTTCTGACCCATATTTATAGCAATGATATCTCCCTGCTTCACATCATAGGAAGCCCGGGCGATCTTTCCGTTGACCTCGATCTTGCCTGCATCACAGGCTTCATTTGCAACGGTGCGGCGCTTTATGAGCCTTGTTATTTTCAAATATTTGTCCAATCTCATTTTACTTTCTCCCGAAAAAATAAAAGGGGTTTGCGTAAAGCAGACCCCTTGAATCATCTGATAAAATTTCAGATCACTTGTTTACAGCATCCTTAAGAGCCTGACCTGCCTTGAATACGGGAACAGTCTTTTCAGGGATGAGCTTCTCTTCCTTAGTGCGGGGATTTCTGCCCATTCTCTCAGGATTTACCTTGGTCCTGAAAGTACCGAAGCCTACAAGAGTGATCTTGTCGCCTGCAACGAGTACATCAGTGATGGATTCGATAACAGCGTTGAGTGCCTTCTCTGCGTCTTTCTTGGTGTAACCGCCTTTTTCAGCGATAGCATTAACAAGTTCTGCCTTTTTCATTTTTAAAACCTCCAAATAAATTTTAAAGTTATATATCAAGCCAATTGCTTAATTATCTGATATAAAGTTCCTCAACCGAATCAGGACTGAGTTTTCCTGCATTTTCAAGCTGTTCAAAACGCTCCGTAAAACCATCGCATACCCTTGCGAGCTGTTCTTCAGCATCGCCGCCCTCAAGTCTTATAATGTTAGCGCATATGAACATTGCAGTCTCGGTATCACCGTTTTCAAGAGCCTTTATCGCAAGTGAGCGTGCCTTATCAGCACTTTCCAGCTCGATCCCTGCTCTCGATGCTCTTTTTCCCAGCTTCTGCGAACGCATAGCCGACGGAAATACCTTTGGAACACTTTTCAAAGTATCGGTATAGGTCTCCTGCTGTTTTTCATCTTTCTTGATAGCATCCCAGTTTGTGAGTACCTTATCAACGGTATCGGCCTGTACATCACCGAATACATGAGGGTGACGAAGTATCAGCTTTTTGCAGACCTCATCTGCCACAGCGTCGATATCGAAAACTCCTTTATCCTTTTCGATGTCAGTATGGAACATCACCTGCAGAAGCACATCACCCAGCTCTTCGCGGAGCATTTCGGGACTGTCACAGTCGATCGCCTCAAGTACTTCATAGGTCTCCTCAAGAAAGTCACGCCTTATCGACTCATGAGTCTGCACCTTATCCCACGGACAGCCATACTCACATCTGAGCAGTGAAACTATCTCTGCAAGATCATACACGCCGTAGCTTTCTTTTGAAAGTATATCGGCGCTGCGCTTTTTAAATTCATGGTCGGTCAAATTGCGTCAGCTCCCTAATTTCAACGATTATATTAATATTGTAACCGATATCTGCAAAAATTTCAAGAGTTTTTCGCATTTTTTTTTGATAAAATATCAAAAAATTCATTTTTCGGCATAATGCACAATATCACGATAAACGCAGTATATATTATTGAGCCAAATGCTAAAGAAATAACTGTTGTCATTCGCTCGCCAAGGCCTTTAAAGCACTCCATAAGACCTGTTTTAACAGTAATTATCGTCAATGTGCACAAAGCCGTCGGAAGCAGCGGAAGCGGCAAAACAGAAAGACAGTCATTTTTTGCGCCCGTGCCTCTTATCAGTACAGCAAGCGAAGCGGCAAAGATCACTCCCTGAGAGACCGATGTAGCTATCGCCGC
>CADBTD010000265.1 GCA_902797535.1 uncultured Ruminococcus sp.
ATATAACACGATTTTTGTAAAAAAAAGAAGCAGTGAAGGAGGGAACTGCTTCTTTGTGCGGATGATATTCTGCATTGCTGCTCTGAACATCATTCTCTGATATATGGTTTTATCACATATTCATAAGCTCAAGGTTGCGCTTTATAAGGCTGCAGCGCTGTTTTACGCATTCCGATGTTTTTAGGGCGTCTTCGGGTGTGCTGAATGCATGATCAAGTAATTTGTCTATTGATGAAACAGCAACGTGAAGTCTTGTGTCGGAAGATGCATAGTAGATATATACATCACCATTGTCGTCAGCGATCGCGCCGTTTGTGAATACAACGTTTGAAACATCACCTGTACGCTCTCCCCTGAGAGGCGCTATAAGATATCCGCCGGGCTCGGCTATGACTTTCCACGGTTCTTTAAGATCGGTCACAAAGCAATAGATAACATATCTCAGACCGGCTGCCGTGTTTCGTACTCCGTGAGCAATATTGAGCCATCCTTTTTCGGTTTTTATAGGAGCAGCGCCTGCTCCGTTTTTGCTTTCCGTTATTGTGTGATATCTTCTGATGCTTGTCATTCGTTCTTCATCTATGACTGCATGAGTTATATCATCCGCAAGGCCGAAACCTATGCCGCCTCCGGATCCTGTTTCAATAAAACCGTCCATCGGACGTGTATAGAATGCATACTTTCCGTCAACGAATTCGGGAAGAAGAGTAACGTTTCTTTGCTGAGGACTGCGGAGCGTCACGAGGTCGGGAAGTCTTTCCCAGTCAGTCAGGTCCTTTGTTCTCGCAATTCCCGCTGTTGCTACAGCTTCAGACAGGTCACTCGTATCTGCACTTTTCTCCACGCAGAATATGCCGTATATCCAGCCGTCTTCATGCTGAGTCAGACGCATATCGTATATGTTCGTTTCCTTCTCGTCAAGAGGCGGCATGATAATAGGGAAGTCTCTGAAACGAAAACCATCCGTACCGTTTTCACTTTCGGCTACAGCGAAAAAGCTTTTGCGGTCATTGCCTTCAACTCGTGCGACAAGACAGTAACGGCCGTCAAGCTTTATAGCACCTGCATTGAATACGGCATTTATACCCAGCCGCTCCTGAAAGTACGGATTAGTTTCTGCGTCAAGGTCATATCTCCAGTGCAAAGGTATATGTTCACGAGTGAGCACAGGGTTTTCGTAACGGTCATATATTCCGTTATAAAACGCAGTTTTCCTGTTTTTCTTCATGATAAGTTCTTCCTGGACCTCGTGAAGCCCGGCATATTTTTCATGTATCATTTTTTATCCTCCTCAAGATCTCAAAACACATTCTTCCCGAGTGATATGGACATTTCCATTCACTGACAATATCGCATCCTGTCATTGGCTCTCCGTCTGATCGGATGCCCCAGAACCATTCTCCGCCCGGACGTTTGTCAACGATATTTTTTTGTATATATTTCCATATTTCTGCGGCGGAAGTAAGATATTTGCTGTTATTCGTCTTTTTCCATTGATTCAGGAAACCTACGACAGCTTCCGCCTGTACCCACCATATCCGGTCCGTATCATTTTTTCCGTTTTCGCATTCGTTAAGCAGTGAACTGCCGCAATATGCCCTGCTGTAAACACTTTCGCAAAGAATACTATTGATATCGGATATTTTGCTGATAAGCATATCATCCCCGAGAAGCTTGCAGCCGTCATCAATAAGCCAGCTTGCTTCTATATCATGCCCATAGCTTTGAAGGTCTATCAAATTGTTGTATTCTTCGTCAAAAAAGACGTTAAGCCGCTGCTTTTCAGCGGAAAAGATCCTGTCCGAATAGATATCAAGGATATATCTCATGGCTTTTTCTGTTATTTCATCGGGCTTATAACGATATAGGTTTGCGTATGCCTCAAAAATATGCAGAAGTGTATTCATGGTGCGGTATGCTATAACATTATTCTCTGAAAGCTTGTCGTTTATCAGTGGCTTCCACTGTTCATCAAAGCATTCCAGATAACCTTTATTGTCTCTGCACTTTGTTTCTATAAGTGTAAATAAGCTCTGAGCTTTATGCATAGCATCTGCGTTTTCGGTCAGAGCGTAATATGATGAAAGCGCATACAGCGCAAATGCCTGTGCATAGGTGTGCTTGACTGTATCTGAGGGTTTTCCGTCGTATGTGACTGACCAGAATACTCCGCCGTATCTTTTATCAAAGCACTTCTCGGTAAGAAAATGAAATGCGTGATCTGCGGCATCTGCGTATCTGCGGTCTTTTGTCAGCATAGCGAGTTCCGAGAAAAACCAAAGTATGCGGCTGTGAAGGATAGTTCCCTTGTCAGCATGACGATGGTATGATAGGTTTATGTCCACTTTTCCGATATATCCGCCGTAAATATCGTCCCTCAGTTTTAACCAGAAAGGCGCTATCTGCTCTCTGAGTACATTTTCCGAACCATTGCGAAGCAGCTCTGCGGCCGCCTTTGATACATTATTTTCTTCCGATCTCATGTTCTGTTTCTCCCGCATCATCGTTCTCCAAGATATAGCTGCACAGTTTTTCTGCTGCGGCGAATGTTTCGCTGCAGCCGCAGTATATGGCTGCCTTGCCGTAGGATATTGTCAAAGGCAGGACCTGTAACATTGACATTTTTCATATTAATTAACTCCTTGATTTTTACTGTTCTTTTAATAAGAACCCATGCCCGTCATTATAGATCGGCATAGCAGATTTCTTGAGTATAATTCTACAACATTTACTTAATTAAGTCAAGAGTAAATTAAAAATTAATCATCTGCTTTATCAATTTTGGCGTTGGTGACAATTGCTTGCAGGGTGAATTGGTTATTTTCAACAAACGATCGGAGACCGTGATATATTTCATGCGTCGGCAACAGGATGGACTTAATAATATAACGGTATTCATTGATTATTTGATCACTTGGTAAATGATTCGGATGTTGCCGGGCACGGCTTCACGGCGATATGGGGCGCGTAATATTCACTTTTTCACCCTGTATGATATCCGACTGATCGAAAAAATTGGTCGATATAAACAAAATGATAATGTGCCATTTATCACATTCTACAAAATCACTTCAGAAATGATATTAATTTTCGTTAACCTGTTGACTTAAATTAATCGATATGATATACTTTGTTTAGGCTAATAAGCAAAAGCAAAATGGCATTAATTAATCAAAAACAATTTTTGGAGGTAAACTAACATGAAAGCAAGAAGAATCACTTCAGCGGCTTTGTCAGCAGCAGTATTAAGCGCTGCTGTTCTCTCGGGCTGTGCAACAAGCAGCGAGAACACTTCGTCCGGAGATGCATCGGCAAAAAAATCAGACGGAGAAAAAGTAGTTCTCGAAGTACTTACAAACCGTACAGACAGAGTTGATGACGGGACCCTCGACGAAATTACCAAGGCATTTGAAGAGGCTAATAACTGCGATGTACAGTATGTCGGATATCAGGACTACACAGGTACGGTTGCAACAAGAATGGGTACTGACGATTATGGCGATGTTCTCATGATCCCTGATGATGTTGAACTCAAGGATCTGTCGAATTTCTTTGAGCCAATTGGCAATTATGATGAGCTTTCCGCTAAGTACCGCTGGGCAGATAAGAAAATGGATGCCGATAAAAATGTATATGGTCTTGCTTACGGCGGTAATGCTGTAGGTATCCTGTATAATAAGCAGGTATGGTCTGATGCAGGTATCACTTCACTGCCTAAGACTCCTGATGAATTTTTATCCGATTTAAAGCTTATCGCTGACAAAACCGAGGCTATACCTTATTATACCCAGTACGCTGATGCAAGCTGGACTATCACTCAGTGGCAGAGCCTTGTTTTATCCGCATCGGGCGATGCTGACTACGAAAATAAGCTTATCACCGAAAATGTTGATCTGTTTGCGGAAAACGGCGGATATTATCCTGTATATAAACTGATGTTCGACCTTTTCTCTGATCCTGCACTTATTGAAGAGGACCACATGACTACCGAATGGGAGTCTTCAAAGGTATGGATGGGCGAAGGCAAGATAGGAACAATGGTAATGGGCTCATGGGCCGTTGCACAGTTCCAGGAACAGGCTGAGGATCCTTCCGTGATCGGATATATGCCGGTGCCGATAACTGCCGCCGACGGAAATCAGTATGCTGAAACTACCTCAGACTACTGCCTTGGTGTAAACAAGAATTCCGATAATAAGGAGCTTGCAAAGGCTTATGTTGAATGGTTTGTCGGTGAATCGGGATTTGCTGCAAACGAAGGCATGATACCCACTACTATCGACTCTCCGCTTCCCGATAATCTTTCGGAATTTGAAAATGCGGTTTTCTTTGAAAAGGCCGTGACACCCGAGGAACTTCTTGGCAAGTTTGATGAGATCGATACAAAATCCGGTATAAGCGTTTGGGGCGGAGATACCGACAACTTTAAGATAAAGCTCGCAGAGGCTGCTTTTGCAGGCAAAGGCGAAGACGAATTCAAGAGCATAATCGATGCTGAAAACAAGAAATGGGCTTCGGCAAGAGATGAGATAATGGGTTGATTTCACCGGATTTTTTCCTTTTCCCTACATTCATGGGCATCCCGCCCCTATGGGCGGGTCTTTGCCTGTATTCTGATTACTTCACCTCCGTGATGATCTATGGCAATTGTTATAGAACACGGCACTTAAAAGGAGTAGAAAAGTATGAGAACGAATCATGAGAAACGAAAAAGTTTCTCTCAGTGGATCAGAACATATGAAGGGCAGAAGTTTTATGTCTCGGCTCTTTTTCTTCTGATACCCCTTGCACTTCTTATGGTATTCACCTTTGTTCCCGCATTGAATATGATCATATATAGCTTTCAGGAACGTGACCAGTTCGGCGTTGATCCGAAATTTGTAGGATTTGAAAACTATAAGACTATATTTACAAATGCTGATTACTTTATAACTTTCAGAAACAGCCTTTACTATCTGGGTGGTTCTGTGATCCAGCAGGCGCTTGCACTTCTTGTCGCATCTATCCTTTGCGGAGAGATCCGTGCAAAAGGTTTCTTTAAAGGCGTTCTGTTCTTTCCGTACCTTATGAACGGTGTGGCGGTATCTATAATATTCCTTCGCTTCTTTACCAAGGGAAACCCTCCCCTTACTCAGGAGGGAACTCTTAACAGCGTGCTTATGGCACTGGGAATAGATCCTGTTCGCTGGATGGATGCATCTGATCCTGTTCTGGTCAACTGCTGTCTGGTATTTGTATCTATATGGAGATATATAGGGTTTGATATCATAATGTACATAGGGGCTATACAGTCAATAAGTCCCGACCTTTATGAAGCTTGTGACCTTGACGGCGCAAACCCCTGGCAAAGGTTCAGATATATAGTATTCCCCAGCATCAAGCCCATAATATCCTTACAGCTGATACTTGCCGTAAAGGGCGCGATATCCGTTTTCGAGATACCGTATATCATCACGGGAGGCAATTACGGAACATCAACATTCGTCATCAAGACCATCGAGACCGCTTTCAAGAAAAAGCAGGTAGGTCTTGCTTCTGCAATGGCCGTGGTACTGCTGATAATAATCATCCTAGTAACACTGTTGCAGAAATTCCTTTTCAGAGACGAATCCGAGGTCGATGCAAGAGAGAGCGCGAAGAAAAAGCGCCTGAAGTATTCAGGAAAGGAGGCGCAGTGATATGGCAATGGCAGGAAAAAGCCTGAAAGCTCAGGCAAGTTCGGGACGTATAGTAATAACCATACTTAAATACCTCGTACTTATAGCAGGCTGTCTTATGGTCTTTGTCCCCATCGTGGTCATATTGCTCGGCGCGTTCAAGGATACCAAGGAGTTCGCCAATACGGGCGTATTCGAGCTTCCGAGTTCATGGAGCTTCAGAAACTTCAAAACCGCATTCTTTGAGGGCAAGGTGCTTCTCGGCCTTAAAAACACTGCACTTCTTCTTGTTGCTTCATGTGCGGGCACTATCCTCACGGGAACGATGACTGCATTTGTTATACAGCGTTTTGACGGTTATTTCACCAGAACAGTCAAGGGTCTTTTCCTGCTGGCAACACTTTTGCCGAACATATCCATGCAGGTGACAGTCTTCCAGATCGTAAGCAAACTGGGGCTGTATAATACAATGTGGGCACCTATAATATTATATGTCGGTACGGATATCATATCTATATATATTTTCATGCAGTTTCTGGCGCAGATATCGGTCTCTCTCGATGAAAGCGCGATAATGGACGGCGCTTCATATCCGAGAATATATTTTTCGATAATCCTGCCCAATCTTGCTCCTGCGATAGCAACTGTACTGATAATCAAATTCGTAAGCATATACAACGATTTCTACACTCCTCAGCTGTATATGCAGGATGAAAAGCTGCTTGTAGTATCAACCGTGCTATACAAGTACATAAGCTCCACGAAAATACAGTGGGAGGTAGTATTTGCAGGCATTATCCTTTGTATAATCCCTACACTTGTACTGTTCCTGTATTTGCAGAAATATATTTACAGCGGCCTTGTATCAGGCTCTGTAAAAGAATGAAGGTACTCAGTGCTCAGACCTCCTGAGCCTGAATGCCGCACTTTTCCGGTATGCACTGACCGGAAGAAAAGCCGCACTGAACTCAGAGCGGCTTTTTCTTTTATCGCACTGACTCAAAGAAAATGCGGCATTCAGCACCTCGTATCTTTTTTGCAGGCCTATGACATACAAGTAAGTTTATCCTGTTCATGCTGAGAAAAATAATAACGAGATCAAAGATCAGATATAAGCAACGGGAATGAATTTCTTTGTTAATATAAGTATATCGATCCGGTTAATACAAATCAATATTTTTTTGATAATTAACAATACTTTCGACGAGATCCCGTTTGTTTTAATGATCTCAAATTTGATCTGCTGTTCAGAATATACAAAAAGCGCCGCCACATATGTGACAGCGCTTATGAGGGGAATTATATAGAAAACGACAGTTGAGTCGTTATTCTCTCTTTAGAAAAAAATGCTTTATAATAAAAAATATGCTTAGAGTCCCGGCTGAAAATG
>CADBTD010000266.1 GCA_902797535.1 uncultured Ruminococcus sp.
AAAGTTCGGCATTAATGCCGCAGACTACTATCCCGAAAACGGCGGCGTAGTTATCCCTAACCCGAATGCACCTACTTCGATAAGACGCGGACTTGACTTTGTTACCGACATTCTTGAACACAACAATGACTGCATAGTTATAATAGATGAAGCGTATATAGATTTCGGCGGCGAGTCTGCTGTAAAACTGATAGACAAGTACGATAATCTTATAGTGACTCAGACTTTCTCAAAGTCACGCTCTATGGCGGGCATGAGAATAGGCATGGCTATGGGAAATGCAGAACTGATCACTTACATGGAGGCTGTTAAGGACAGCTATAATTCATATCCTATGGACAGACTTTCAATAGCTGCAGGTGTTGCATCTGTAAACGACGAGGCTTATCTTAAAAAGACTGTGGCAAAGGTATGCGCTACCCGTGACCGCATAGCTGCACAAATGCGTGAGATGGGCTTTGACGTACCCGAAAGCGGCACGAATTTCCTGTTTGCCGAGCACAAGTCCCTCACCGCAAAGGAGATATTCACATATCTGCGGGATAAGGGCATATATGTACGCTACTGGGATAAGCCCCGCATAAACAACCGTCTGCGCATTACCATAGGTACCGACGAACAGATGGATAAAATGATCGCTGCTATAAAGGAACTTCTCTGAGCGGCATAAGAAACGCTGCTCTGAAAGGGGGAGAGTTATGGGCGCTCATATATGGGGCTGGTGGGACTGTCCCTATTGCGGTCAGAAAAAAATAAGAGGCGATAACCGATACTGCACCAACTGCGGTATACAGATACCTCCCGCAACAAAGTTCTATATTGACACGGAGAATATACAGCAGGTCGATGAATCTCAGAAAAACGATGCGGCCAACTGGATATGCGAATACTGTGATACCCAGAATCCTGATGCGGCCGATGTCTGCAAAAACTGCGGCTCACCGAGAAGTGATGCCAAACGAAACTACTTTGATATGCAAAAGCCTCAGGCAGAAAAAGTTGATCCGCAGAAAAAGACAAGCCCTGAAAAATTCCGCATATCGAATGCTCGGCTGAAAAAGTGGGGGATATTCGCAGCGGTATTTCTTATGATACTGTGGCTGTGCGTACCTGTCACAAGAAGTTCTGAAATAACGGGCTTTACCTGGGAACGCAGCATAGATATCGAGGAATTCCGAAACGTTGACGAAAGCGGCTGGACACTTCCCGAGGGTGCGAACCTTCACCGCACAGCTTCTGAAATACGAAGCTATCGTCAGGTATTGGACCATTACGAAACAAAAGAACGCCGGGTTGCCGAACAGGTGCTTGACGGATACGATACGCAGTATGTTGATCTTGGAAATGGTCAGTTCGATACGAGGCAGATCCCGAGATACAGAACCGAATATCGCACTGAGTATTATCAGGAACCTGTTTACCGGGATGAACCGGTCTACGACACGAAATATTACTACGACATAGACAAATGGGTCACGGTAGATACGCTGTCCACTGTCGGCGCAGACAAATCTCCCGAATGGGCGGTGCCTGAAAAAAGTGTGGGTGATTATGATGCTTCAGCACCACGTTACGGCGCACAGCGTGAGGGTGAACACCATGAGAACTATTATGTGATCATCAAGGATAAAAAGGGCAGAGATAAAAAGATAGAGTATTCATTTGAAGAATGGGATGATCTGTCGCTTGGTGACAAAATAACATATAAGACACACCGCTTCGGCGGATAGTAAAAAAAGACTGCTGATAATATATCGGCAGTTTTTTTATACAAAAAATTCGCAAATGTTGCAATATTTTTTGATATTTACTTGACAGGTGTTAATAAAAAGTGTATAATATATGTATACAAATGCGCTCTTGAGCGAAAAGGAGGATAGCAGGATAATATGAGTGAGATCATTAATATTGCCCTTATAGTATCGGGACTTGATGAAGAATACCAGCAGGGCGTTATAAGAGGAATAAACAGGTGCGCTAAGGAACATGGCGCAAATATATCGGTCTTTTCGGCATTTGACGGTGCATACGGAAAGGGTGTCGATATAGGAGAGCATAATATTTATAATCTCGTCAACTATGAGAAGTTTGACGGTGCTATACTTATGCTCAACACCATCTGCGACCCGGATGAAAAGGAAAAGATCGCTTCTTCGGCAGCACAGGCGGGGATCCCTGTAATGGTGCTTGACTGTGATGATTATGCGGATTTCTATAATGTTACGATAGACAATGTTGATGCTATGGAACAGATAGTGCGTCATGTGGTAGATCATCACGGCGCAAGGAATATCGCTTACGTTTCAGGTCCGCTTTCAAATCCCGAGGCTGTTGAAAGAATGATCGGACTGAAAAACGTTCTTGAAAGCAGGAGCCTTACGATAGATGAGGATATGATCTATTACGGCGAATTCCGTTCATCCGACGGAAAAAAGGCAGTAAAGGAGATATTTGCTGACGGCAAAATGCCCGATGCACTTATCTGTGCTAATGATGCTATGGCACTTTCTGCGGTAAAAGAACTTGAAAGGCGCGGTATTGCCGTACCCGATGATGTGATAGTCACAGGCTTTGACAATACATACAATGCAAGATATAATTTCCCTGCCATCACTACAGTAGGCAGACCCCTTGACCTTTGCGGACAGACAGCCTGTGAGCTTCTTTTAAGGATCATCGCAGGTGATGATGTGCCGCCTGTTACTACTCTTGAAACACAGCCGCTTTTCAGCGAGAGCTGCGGATGTCACAACGAACAGCTTTATGACAACAAATACATTAGAAAATTCACCAACGACTATATCGATTCTACTCGGGGCGATACGGGTATTCTTAATTCACTGGTCACAAGGCTGGCATCAGCTGAAAGCCTTGAGGAATGTATGGACCGTCTCGGAGAGCTTGCCGGACAGCTTGGCTGTGATGAACTCTCTGTGTGTCTTAACACTGACTGGGAGGACCCATATACAAAGCGCAATGAAGACTTCATGACAGAATACACTGAGACCATGTCTGCACCACTTATCTGGAAAAAGGGCGATATGACCGAAAGAAAGGCGTTCTCATCAGCGGATATGTATCCCGATGAGATGCTGACAGGCGGAAATATAAGCTATTTCCTGCCGCTTCATTTCAGAGAAAGGTGTCTGGGCTACATCATACTTACTAACACTGATTTCCCGATAGAAAGTATGCTTTGCTACTCTATGGTCATGAGTATAAGCGCTGCTATTGAGAATATAAGCAAGCTGATGAACCTCAACGGTGTTATCAGGGAACTTGACAGACTGTATGTTATAGACCCGCTGTGCGGTATATTTAACAGAAACGGTTTTGTCAGGGCAGCAGACAGCGTATTCAAGAGGTGCGCCGCAGAAGAGATACCTGTGATGATATCTTTTGTTGACCTCGAGGGTCTTCAGGAGGTAAATGATGTCCTCGGACATAACGAGGGTGACAGAGGTCTTAAGCAGGTAGCATCGGCCATTGAAGAAAGCTGCAGCGAAGAGATGATATGCGCAAGATTTGGCGGTACAGAGTTTATTATAATGGGCTACGGACTCAATGAAGAGGAGGCTGACCTGTTTGACAGTAAGCTGACAGCAGCGCTTGACCGTGCGACTGATTTCGGTGCTAACCCTGTAAAGCTGACAGCAAGTGTCGGTACTATAGTATCTGATATTGACGGTTCAAATACACTGTTTGACCTTATTACCGAGGCTGATGAGGTAATGTACGACAACAAGAAGCGCAAGGGCCTGTCTCCTTATCTCAGACATGGACACAGAGAATGAAAAATAACTGAATAACAATAGGTTATGCCGCACAAATTTTCGCATTTTTGACAAAATTTGTGCGGTATTTCTTATACTGTCACAATAATTAACTTGTAAAGGGGGTTGAATAATGGTAAAATAAACAATGACGGATTATTTTATGAAATGAGGAATATACTGATGAGTCAGCAAAGAAGACCGCTTGTAAAGCACATATTTACCGCAGACCCTTCTGCGCACGTTTTTGATGGAAAGATTTATATTTATCCTTCTCATGATCTGGCAGAAGACCTTGAACATAACGACAATGGTGATGAGTACCAGATGACCGACTACCACATCCTTTCGCTTGACAGCCTTGATGCTGAGTGTAAGGACAATGGTGAAGCGCTCCATATGCGTGACGTCAAGTGGGTGTCAAAGCAGATGTGGGCTCCCGATGCCGCATACAAAAACGGCAAGTACTACCTCTTTTTCCCTGCAAGGGATAAGGAAGGCCTTTTCCGTATAGGTGTGGCAGTAGGCGATAAGCCCGAAGGCCCATTCAAGGCAGAGGATGACTATATTCAGGGTACCTGCACTATAGACCCCGCTGTGTTCGTTGATGACGACGGAAGAGCGTATATGTACTATGGCGGACTCTGGGGAGGACAGCTTGAAAAGTGGCAGAACGGCGTTTATGAGCCCGATGCACAGGAACCTGCTGCAGGTCAGCCCGCAGCCTGCTCTTTTGTTGCAGAGCTCAATGACGATATGAAGTCCATCAAGGGCGAGCCTATGAAGGTTGTCATACTTGACGAAAACGGCAAGCCTATCACTGCTGATGATGAGGACAGACGTTTCTTTGAGGCATCCTGGATGCACAAGTACAATGATACATACTACTTCTCGTACTCAACAGGTACTACCCACTATATAGTATACGCAACAAGCAAGAGCCCGACAGGTCCTTTCACCTACAGAGGCCGCATACTTGAGCCTGTTGTGGGCTGGACAACACATCATTCCATAGTTGAGTATCAGGGCAAATGGTACCTCTTCTATCATGACAGTGAGCTTTCAAACGGCAAGAACAATCAGCGCTGTGTAAAGTTCACCGAGATAAAGTATAACGAGGACGGTACTATACAGACCATAAAGCCTTACGAAGAATAAAAACCAACGCACAGAGCAGTGATTGCCCTGTGCGTTTTTGTGTATTCGGATATAAAGCAAAACAGCTGTGCATATGCACAGCTGTCTGCAATAGGTCAGTGACCCATATTTTAATACATCATTTGGTTTCTTACGATCCGGCTGCGTGTGATACTTCCTGGCATCCGTCGCTTGAGCATATTGTTGTTGACTCGGTTATAACATCCTCAGCCTCAAAAGCGATAACTTCAACTTCAGCACTTACGTATTTTTCCATATTTTTTCTCCTCCGTTCAAAAGCTGTATTCAGCTTAAATCAAGTAAATACATTATAGCATTTTATATTGCAGATGTCAATAGATATATTTAATATTCGTCATTTTGCAGAAAAAAATTATACTAAATAGACAATCAAAAGACCGAAAAACAGTACAAAAGCGCCCGAAAAAACAACGGGCGCTTAAATTGTCTTATTCAGATCTCGTTTCTGTTCTCAAGAGCCTTGAAAAGGGTTATCTCGTCTGCAAATTCAAGTATACCTCCTACAGGAAGCCCGAATGCAAGACGTGTCACCTTAACTCCTAAAGGCTTTATGAGCTTTGAGATGTACATGGCTGTAGCTTCACCCTCAACAGTGGGGTTTGTAGCCATTATGACTTCGCTTACCGAGCCGTCGAGCCTTGAGAGAAGCTCTTTTATGCGGAGCTTGTCAGGGGTGATGTTGTCGATAGGCGAAATAAGTCCGTGAAGCACATGATATACGCCCTTGTACTCTCTTGTGCGTTCAAAGGCGGTGATGTCCTTCGGTGACTCAACTACGCATATGGTGCTGCTGTCACGGCGCACGTCGGAGCATATGGGACATACCTCATTTTCGGTAAGGTTCTGACATATGCGGCAGGTGTGTACTGTGTGCTTGGCATTCATAAGCGCATCTGCAAATTCGCGCACCTGAGATTCGTCCATCTGCATAACGTGGTAAGCCAGACGCTCAGCCGATTTCATGCCGATACCGGGAAGTCTCGCAAACTGTTCTGCAAGCAGTACGAGTGGAAGTGCGCTGCTGTTTTTATCCATTTCAGAAAAGTCCGGGGAAAGATACTCCGCCGGTAAGCTCGCTCATTTCCTTGTCGCTTACTTCTTCAAGGTTGTGTACAGCTTCGTTGAAAGCGGACATTATAAGATCCTGAAGCATTTCAACGTCAGCGGGGTCAACGACCTCAGGCTTGATGTTGAGTGTCTGTACTTCACGCTTGCCGTTGATGGTTATCTCAACAGCTCCGCCGCCTACAGATGCAGAAAACTCTCTCTGTTCGAGGTCAGCCTGGAGTGCGGTGATCTTATCCTGCATTTCCTGAGCCTGCTTGAGCATCTGGTTCATATTTCCTGAGGGGCCCTTGCCCATTCCCTGTGGTAATCTTGCTTTCATGGTGATTTCTCCTTAGTTTATTTTTTTATCTCAACTTCGACCTGCATATCCTTTGCTCGCTTTAAAAGCTCGTTTATCGGATTTTCTGTCTCGGCGATATCCACCGATGACGATGCATAAAGCATGAAGTCGAAGTTCTTGCCATAATAATCATTGACGATCTCTTTAAGCAGAGCTTTATCGTCTGATGCCTTGAATTTTTTCAGGAACCATTCGCTTGACACGACAACGCAGAAGGTGTTGTCTTCAATGCAGGCGAGCGAGTTCTTTAAAAACGCCCACAAGGCAGGGGAGCGCTTTTCTATTATATCGAGTATCTCCGTCCACTCTTCAAGAGGTGTGAAGTTGTTCGGGTCAAATTTCTTTTTCGGCTTTGAAGGCTTTGGCGGAGGCGCAGGTGCTGCCGCAGGCTGCTGAGGGATCGGTGCTCCGCTGTTAAGTGCCCTTGAAAGAGCAGCTATCTGTGAGCGGAGTTCGTTTATCTCTGACGGATCTGCCGAAGCCGTCTGTGCTGCTGGACGCTTCCTGCCCGTATCCGAGCAAAGCTTTACCATACACATTTCAAGCTCTATGCGCTTGTTTGCGGCACGGGCAAAACGGTCGTTTGTCTGCTGCAGTATGCTGATACAGTCAAATATCCTGTCGAGTGACATAGCCTGCGAGAGCTTTGTCAGCCGTTCAAATTCCTCGGGCAGGCAGGCGATAAGTTCCTTTGCGTTGTCGGTGGAACGTATCAGCATGACATTCCTCAGCTGTGTAAGAAGTTCACCGCACAGCACTTTAAGGTCTTTTGACTTGCCGTGAAGGTCATCTATAAGAGCGATAGTGCCTGCCGTGTCACAGGCGGCTATCTTGTCAAGCAGGTCGAACAGATAATCGCGCCCTGCTATGCCTGCGGCGTTAGATACGACTGTCATATCGATATCATCAGAATAAGCCGAGCAGCGGTCGAGCAGCGAAAGTGCGTCACGCATACCGCCGTCTGAAAGCCTTGCTATCATCGAAGCAGCGTCATTATGGAGAGCAAATCCCTCCTGCTGAGCGATATACATAAGTCTGCTGACTATGTCTTCACTTCTTATCCTGCCGAAATCAAAATGCTGACAGCGTGATACGATAGTCTCCGGTACTTTGTGTATCTCAGTGGTAGCCAGTATGAATTTGACGTGCTCGGGCGGCTCTTCCATTGTTTTGAGCAGAGCATTGAATGCCTGATTGGTGATCATGTGCGCTTCGTCTATGATATATACTTTATACTTGCATATCTCGGGGGTGTAGATAACGCCCTCACGAAGTTCGCGCACGTCGTTAACACTTGAATTTGATGCACCGTCGATCTCGATTATGTCGGCAAGAGTGCCGTTTTCTGCTGCCTTGCAGATGTCGCATTCAAGGCACGGCTCGCCGTCTTTGGGATTGCGGCAGTTTATAGCCTTGGCGAATATCCTGGCGCAGGTGGTCTTACCCGTGCCGCGCGACCCTGTGAACAGGTATGCATGGGCGGTCTTGCCGAGCATTATCTGATTTCTCAGTGCCGATGTGATATGCGGCTGTGAAACTACGTCGTCGAATGAACGCGGACGCCATTTTCTGTATAACGCCTGATACATTCGACCATCTCCTTCCGCACAAAAAATTCGATCCGACATACAGGCGTGCAGGCGTAGCTGCGTCACACGAAACAAACTGCTTAATGCTGCTCGGTTCCCCGCCTGACATGGTTCACAGTGTTTCATTGCGCAGGACCCGCACACCTGTATCTCGGATCGATATTACGATCTTTAATGATAACAGGGCTTTTAAGCCCTATATTCTGTTCCGGAAACAGCCTTTGCTTATCCGGTAGTTAATATTATATCACATCTCAAATCAAAATGCAAGGGGTTTGAGCAATTTTTTTTATTTTTTTCTGAAAAATAAATGTCACAGGCTCTGCGTTAATATATTATTTAAAAATTAATAACCATAACTTCATATCAAGACGTGGTGTTATGCTATAATAAAAACAGAATAAGCAAAAAAAGGAGAAATAAAATGAATATAGGAATCATAGGTTTGGGAAGCATGGGAAAAATGCTTGCGGAAAAGTTTGCACATGGGTCTGACAATGTGACCAATAAACTGCTTGTGTCTACAAGATCAAAGGAAAAACTTACACTTATGCCTGAAAATGTAGGTGTATGTGACAATAATCGTGAGCTGGCGGAGCATTCCGATATAGTTTTTCTTTGTTTAAGACCTGTGGATATGCGCGGAGTTCTTGAAGAGATCACACCTTGCCTGAAGAATGATTCGCTGGTGGTCTCCCTGAACGGAAGCATATCATTTGCTCAGCTTGAAAAGCTCTCAGACCGCAGCTTTGCAAAGGTGATACCAAGTGTCACTGCGGAGATAGACCGCTCTCAGACACTGGTATGCTATAATAACAAGGTAACTGATGAGTACAAGGCGGCGCTGGAAAGTCTTCTTTCAGTCATAGGTGATGTAGTCATACTGCCCGAAAGTGAAATGGGCATGGGAAGCGAGCTTGTAAGCTGTATGCCCGGGTTTATCTCAGCGGTGTTCGATGTGATATGCTCTTCTGCCGGAAAGCATACCGGGATATCTCATGAACAGGTGGTGCAGATGGTCTTGAAAACGCTCAGCGCAACAAGCAGTCTGATGCTTGAAAAGGGTATGTCATTTAACGAGGTGGTCGGCAGAGTTGCGACCAAAGGCGGCATAACCGAAGAAGGCACCGGAGTTATTTATGATAGTTTTCCGAAAACGGCTGACGAATTATTTGACAAGACTCTTGAAAAGAGAAGAATTACCGCTGAAAAGGCAGAGAAAATGTTCGGCTGATGGCATCACGGAGGTAAGCTGATGACTGAAAAAATTCTTTCGGCAGGGGAGTGTTCACGCTGTCAGCGCTGCTGTATCTTTGAAAGCTATGAACTTCGGCTTACGCCTGCGGTGGATGACATTCTTGCCGGGCGTGCAAAACAGCTGCGTCCCGATGTGCGCTTTGCCGATGTTGACGGCAGACGGCTTTTCATGATGCTGCCGATAGGCAATGATATGTTCGCCTGTCCCATGCTTGACCGCGAAAAAGGCTGTATGCTGGGTGAAGATAAGCCGCCCGAATGTGATATGTTCCCGTTTGTGCTGACGGAGTGCGGCGGCAGACGGGCGGTCGCAGTATCATCTGCTTGTCCGATCATGAGTGAGCGGTCTTTACGGCAGCTTGAAGAAACGGCAAGGGAGCTTTCTTCACAGTTGTTTTTGATTGCTGATAGACGTCCCGAACTTGTCAGACGGTATGAAAAAGGTTATACGGTGCTCGTCACCGAATAGTCAGGAGGATTATTATGATAATGGATATGCACAGTCACACGTCGTTTTCACCCGATGCCGAGTCCTCGCCGGAACAGATGTGCGAGCGTGCAGAGCAGCTTGGGCTAAAGGCTTATGCGATAACAGATCACTGCGACTGCAACTACTGGCTGCCTGAAAGTGAGCATGAATATCCGGTATACGCTAAGGACGATACTATGATGTACGGAAGCCGTGATTATGCTCAGGCGAGTATAAAAGCTGTTTCTGCACTGAAAGAAAAGTATCCGTTCCTGCTGTGCGGCATCGAACTGGGGCAGCCGCTTCAGAATATGTCCGCCGCAGAGCAGATACTTTCCATGAGCGAGCTTGATTTCGTCATAGGTTCGCATCATATGAACAGCGGCTGTGCGGATTTTTACTGGCTGGACTACAGCAGTATGTCGCCTTCCGAGGTCGATAAGGTCTTTGAAGAGTCGCTGGTGCAGATACTCGATATGTGCAGATGGGGCGGCTTTGATGTGCTGGGGCATCTGACGTATCCGCTGAGGTTTATGGTCGGGGACTATGGCTTTGACATAGACCTCAGAAAATTTGACGATATTATCCGTGAGATTTTTCTGACGCTCAGGGACAACGGTAAAGGCATTGAGATAAACACGAAGGGACTGCGTCAGAATTACGGAAAGCCGCTGCCTGACGAACGCATAATAAAAATGTGGAAAGACGTAGGCGGAGAGGTGCTGACGATAGGCTCTGATGCACACAAGGCTGCTGAACTCGGAGCGGATATCGGGCGCTGCGAGGATATAGCACGAAGCTGCGGATTCAGATATCTGACCTGTTTCAGGCAGCGTCGTGCGGAATTTATAAAACTGTAAAACAAAAACCCCCGCAGCCAAACACTGACTGCGGAGGAAAATACTATCTATGCCATTGGAACTTTCACCTTTCATTATATTTTGAAAAGTCGCTTATCTCATTGGACTCGTTCCTTTCAGTAAGATAATTCTTTAAATCGTAATGTCAAGCTGAATAAACCTTTGGACTCACCCTTTCGTGCTAAATATTCATCCTCATTACAGTGAGCACTTTCATAATGCCTCACATCCTTTATGATAAAATATCGCCTGCACCCGAACGTCCTCGCCAACCACCGCGTACAGACCGTGACATTACCGATCCTTACAGTGCCGCGCCGACGAGCGGTGCGCTATGGTGAGCTGAACTTCAGCTCATGTAAAATGTCCTAATGTCAAGCTGAATTACCCTTTGGACTCACTCCTAACTCTTAAATATTCCGTCTCGAACAGGTGCAACTAACGATCATTAAGCACCACTCCAATCGTGTAATATCGAGAAGCTATTCGCTTTACTTTCTGCGCCCTCCGGACCGCCGTGACATTATCGGCGGCTTTCAGGTCGCCCTGCAAAGCTCAAAGCATAGAATTCAACTTTAATTTCCAGGCGTCCGATCGCCCGGCGTCAGCGGCAGGACACCTGCCTGTCTAAACCGTACATGGGAATCACTCCTGACTCTTAAGTTATCGTAAACCTCCATAGTGCTTTCATAAGCAACAACTCCTTTTACGATTTTTTTGTCGGGAAAATTAACTCAGTACATGGGAAACACTCCTTAGTCATGATCTAAATTCTTTATATATCTTTAGATGAATCATGGCTTATGCCCCCTAATATCGGATTCGGTACCCTTGTGTACCCGTAGTTTAAAAACTGAATCTTCCGCCGATCTGTGCCGGCGATTAAATTTTCGGTAGATGTCTTGAGCAGAGTACAAGCTGCAAAAACGTTGTGGTAGTAACATCGTAACCGAAACTCGCTGTGTCATCGTACAACTTACTTAACAGGGAAGCGGCTGTGCGTATTCCGGAATTCGGATCGCTGCCTTGAACTTGTCCCTCACTTAGTCAGACTTCAACGAGTCTCGGAGAACTCTGCCTGGTTTCTGATACATCCATTGGACTCGCTCCTCTCAGTGGATTTACAACCTTAGCGGTACTGCCTGCACATTAGTAAAACCCTGCACCGACTTGCACAGACCGTATAGATCCGAAGGCTGCTGTATGTGATGAAAAGTTCCGGACTGCCAACCCCTGGACCTTTGGGACGTTCCCTTAGGTCTGTGACTGTCTTTTCCTTTTCTCTGGTTATATTATAGCACACTTGTTGTTGCTTGTCAATAGAAACTTTCAAAAAACTTACAAATATTTTGTGCAAATTTTGCAAGACTTTTTTGTACATTTTTCTGCTTGACTTTTTATAATGTGTATGATATAATAATATAGAAGGTGCGTATGGTACCTATTTACCGTTAAGGAGGACAAAGATGTCAGACGAGATCCGCGGCGGAGTGGACGATTACACTCCCGATATATATACCCTTGAGGATGAGAATGGCGAGGAACAGGCTTTTGAGCTGCTCGACGTTATGGACTATGAGGGTGAAAAGTATTTTGCACTTACCCCGTATTTCGAGGATCCCGAAAAACTGCTGGAGTATGACGGCGAAGTTGTGATACTCAAGAGCGAGTATGAGGGTGACGAAGAAATGATGGTCACCATCGAAGATGATGCAGAGTATGAGCGTGTTGGAAAGGTTTTCTTAGAACGTCTCAGCGAGATGTATGACTTTGATGATGACGAGGCAGACGGTGAATAATTCGCTGATGCTGCGGCTATAATAAAATAAAAATGAAGACTGCGATGTTCGTTAGTATGGGTTCAATTTAATCCAACACTTATGTAATCAGGGATTCGTTCTCCGTGAAGATAATGCAGACCTCCCGCCCGTCACCCCGCTTTGCGGCTGTGTTCGGATACGGACGAAGGGAGCGTGATTCCATCGGGACGTTTTACCCGTCCTGCTTTTGCGGGTTTTATTTTCCCCTACGACGGCATAGCGGTCTTTATTTTTTTGTCAGACTGTTAAGGAGCAAAGTCATGATGATAGAACATATCGCTATGTATGTAAATGACCTCGAAGCGGCGAAAGATTTCTTTGTGAGATTTTTCGGTGCATCTTCAAATGACGGCTATCATAACCGCACGACAGGCTTTCGGTCTTATTTCCTGACTTTTGACGGCGGAGCGAGGCTTGAGATAATGACACGTCCCGAAATGACAGACCTTCCGAAACCCGGAAGCAGAACAGGATATGCACATATTGCTTTTTCTGTCGGCAGCAGGGAAAGGGTAGATTCGCTTACAGATGAACTCAGGGCTTCCGGCTATGAGGTGATAAGCGGTCCGAGAACAACAGGCGACGGATATTATGAGAGCTGCATTGTCGGTGTTGACGGCAATCAGGTGGAGATAACCGTCTGAAAAGGTGTATGAAAATCAACAGTGTGAGGAGTTGACAGCATGGAAGCGCTTATTGTAATAGTGGTGATAGCGGTCGGACTTGTACTTCTTGGAGTAAGTCTTGCGGCTATAGCAAAGGGACTGCTGATCATAGCAGCAGTAGTACTTTCGGCTATGCTTGTTTTCTTCGCTGTTATGTGTGTGTTTCTCTTGCTGTCAAAGCCTGCGTCGGGTGAGTTTGACGGCTTTGAGAGCGGCGGAGAGGAACAGCGCTTTGAAACTGCCTATTATAAGGTGGGGGAACAGCGGCTGAAGAATATATTCCCTGCCGAAAACATACTGCGGAAAAGGATATACTCGTCGGGAGCGCAGAAACTGCGCCGCATAAAGCTCGGTGAAAATCATTTTGCTATAGACAGACACAGTATGGTGATAATACTGCTGGGTCTTGCGGCTACAGTCCCGAGTCTTATATTCGTGATAAGCATGATAGGCTTCATGAACAGGATAAGCAATATGCTTGGCTGATTTTTCAACAGACGGAGGTGTGGTCATGTCTTTTGTTCAGGTCAGATGTGTGAAATGCGGAGGACTGCTTGCTGCGGACAGGGATACTGTGGTATCCTCGTGCCCGTTTTGCAGGAACAGTTTTTCGGTGAGTGACGGTGAGCGGTATTTTTCAGAAACGGTGGACATTATAGGCGACCTTGTAACGGTATCTGATATGCCTGTATCGTCCGACTGCTTTGATATACTTCGCGGAGTACTTTACCGCTACAGCGGAGAGGCGCAGGATGTCACTGTGCCTTCGGGTGTCCGTGTTATCGGTACAAATGAACATAACGGCTTTTTTGAAGATGTTTCGGTCACGGCGGTGCATCTGCCCGACACTGTAAAGACTATATCTGCACACGCATTTTCAGGGTGTGCTTCGCTTGAGAAGATAGATATGTCATCTGTGGTCTCTATAGGTGAAGGCGCTTTTGAGGGATGTTCACAGCTTGCAGGTGCTGAACTGCCGAAAGGCATCAGAGAGATAAAGGAACGTAGTTTCTACGGGTGCAGATCGCTCAGAAACGTGAAAATACCCGATGGCGTCCGTGAGATAGGCAGCTTTGCTTTCAAGGAATGCACTGATATGGAAGTGCTTTCATTAAATGAGGGACTTGAAGTGATAGGCATACACGCCTTTGAAAAGTGCAGAAGACTGAAAAGGATATACTTCCCCGACAGCCTGCTTAAAATAGAAAGCGGAGCATTTGACGGCTGTGAAAGCCTTGAAGAGGTCTATATCGGTGCGCAGACGAATATCGGGCGTGACAGCTTTTCGGGATGTATGAGACTTTTAAAGATAGAATACGAAAAACGCAGTCAGTATCTTGATGCTTTTCCCTCATACAAGTCGATGATGGAAAAGCGCCGTGCAAACAATCGCTGCGAGTTTTGCGGAGGAGAACTGAAAGGCATTGTAAGAAAGGTGTGTGTTTCCTGCGGCCGCGAACAGGTCTGATCTTTGTCGTGAAATGTCGGTAAATACAGCATTTTGCCGGATAGGTCTGAAAAATAATTAATTATATTTACGAAAAACTCTTGACAAATAATGAGATATAGTGTAAAATGATTATATAGTTTGTTATTTCACTAAGACTTATGAATAATAGGACAAAGAGAGGTATGAAATGAAGACTTTGAAGAGAGTTTTCTCTGCGGCTGCAGCGCTTGTTTTGGCAGTTGGTATGACAGTAACAGCCTTCGCAGATGATGAAAAGAAAAAGGACGATAAGAAAGAATACAAGTTCGAGTATGATGAATCAAGGCTCACTGATAAGAATGAACCTGCTCTTTCCTTTGACGGTTCGGGCTTTGAGGACTATATTCACCTTACAAGAGATGCAGATAAGGCAGGTATCGCCTTTAAAAAGATAAACACAGGCTGCTATCAGGGCAACTCGCTCAAGATAACCGCCAAGACCGAAACAGGTGTTGAGGGCTATTTCCCTATGTCTGTGCTTGATAACAGCGATGAGAACGCTCCCGATATCAAGGACACGGGCAAATACAGTGTTGTAGGTATCGAATTTCACGCCAAGGATTTCGGACTCAGCTACTTTGACGGCTGCTTTATAAATTTCACCTTCAAGATGACGGAAGAAGATGAAAATGCACTGCTTAACAACAGTATTTATGTTTACGGTGCAGATAAAAACAGCATGAGACTTACCGATAAGTACACTCAGCTGAAATTTGACAAGGCGGCAAATGACACTGTTACAGGCTATAATACGACTTCGGGAACTATAGGCGTTCCTGTGAACTGCGGCGCTGAAAAGCTCATAATCGATATGCCTGTAAATGCTGCACTTGACGGTGATGTGCTTTTCCTTGACAACATTACCGTAAAGCTTCCGAGCTCGGCAGGCGACAAGCAGTATATCAAGAATATCGATAACTATAATCCCACTGCCAAGAAAAATGACAAAGGTACTGAGATCATAGTAAAAGAGGGAAACGGTGATCAGGAAGAGAATTCGGTAGCAGAGGCTACGCTCTCCAGCAAGGAGAAGAGCCCTGTGTTCAGAGTGGTCATCACAATAATAGCAATAATAGTTGTAGGTACAGCTATACTGCTGTTTGTAAGAAGCCACAAGAAGTACTACTGATAAGAATGAAATACGGTCGGCGTACAGTTCTGCGCCGGCCGTTTTTGGTAAAAAACGGCAGATATTGTGAATTTTGCACATTAAAACAAAAGCGTTCACGGAAAATTTTGCAGGTCGGATATTGTAATTTCTTCCGAACTGTGATATTATATTATAGTACCTGCTGCGGAAAGAGCGAAAGGATAGTATATGGCTGTAAGAAAAAGTGCTTTTAAGCAATATGTAAAACAGATACTTCAGAAAACGCTGCTTCCTTTCTGGTACAGACTGGGCTGCAGGAAAGGCATAGACAAAAAACTGGTAGTCTTCGCCGATTCAAACGGTGATACACTGCCCGAAAGCATGAGACCGCTAATGAAAGAGCTGAAAAGGCGAGGTATGAAGGTCAGGGTCATGTGCTGTGATTTCTCATCCTGCGGCATAAGAAGAATGCTCGGTTTTATGAGGTCGTTCATGTACAGCTATGCCCGCGCATCGGCGGTGGTGGTCTGCAACTACTTTGTGCCCGTCAATGCCTGCAAAAAGCGCAGAGAAACCAAAGTGGTGCAGCTGTGGCACTCCTGCGGGGCGCTGAAAAAATTCGGGTTTTCATCGGAAAGTGACATATCCAGGCATCAGAGGTCGGGCATATCGGAATGCTTTGACCTTGTAACGGTAAGTTCGCCTGCCTGTGTTCCGGCTTTTGAAGAGGCGTTCAGACTCAAAAAGGGCGTGGCAAGACCCCTTGGAGTTAGCAGGACCGACCTTCTTTTTGATGAAAAATACAAGACCTCCTGTCAGCAGAAGCTGAAAAAACTGCACCCGGAACTTGAAGGCAAAAAACTGGTGCTGTATCTTCCGACTTTCAGGGGAGATGCATCTCATGCGCGGTCGGCAGGACATAAGGCTGTGCTGAGGCTCAGAGATAGTCTTGACGGGGCATACATCGCAGTGCGGATGCATCCCCGTGTGAAAAACGGCATCTGTGACCTGAACGATATGACTACGGATGAGCTTCTGCCTTGCGCAGATGTGCTTATCACCGATTACAGCTCGGTGGTGTTTGAATTTGCACTGCTAGACAAACCTGTAGTGCTGTGGTGTCCCGACCTTTACAGCTATCTTGATGAGCGTGATTTTTACCTTGACTTTGAAAATGATATGCCTTTCCCCATCGTAAAAGATGAAAGAAGGCTTGCAGATACGCTGAAGGAGTCGCTTGAATGCTATGAAAGCGGCAGTTATTCGGCATTTACAGAAAAATATATGTCCGCCTGTGACGGCAGAGCCACAAAACGCATAGCGGACTTTATCCGAAAGGAATGACAGATCAATGGCAGCGGAGAGATCCGATTATATATATACCACAAAAGGCGGCAAAAAGACCGGGCTCGGTATGATAATACAGGAGCATATAGGTCAGCGCAAGAAGATAATGCGTCTTGCTGTAAGTCACCTGCAAAAGACCTACAAAGGTGCATTGTTCGGCCCGTCGTGGGCTATAATAAAGCCTGCATTCACGTTGTTCATACTCTGGTTTGCATTCAGGGTGGGACTGAGAGGTTCGGGAAAGGTAAACGGTTTTCCGAGATTTTTCTTCATGCTGACAGGTTATGTGCCTTGGTTCTATATCAGTGAGGCGATCCTCGGCGGAGCAAGAAGCATACGCAATAACAGGCAGTATGTAACGAAGCTGAGTTTCCCCATGTCAAATATAATGACATTCACTAACATATCATCGCTGCTCGTACATTTTGTGCTTGTGGCTATAATGTACGTTGTGCTGATAGTGGGCGGTTATTGTCCGAGTGTGTATAACTTGCAGTTTTTGTTCTATTGTCCGTTCATGTTCCTTTTCTTCTGGATACTTACATGGACAACTGCCCCGATGGCGGCATTCAGCAAGGACTTTGAAAACCTTGTAAGCTCGATAATGACAGGACTTTTCTGGCTCTCGGGGATCGTGTACGATACTTCAAGGATAAAAAATCCGGTTATACGAAAGATCTTTTACTTAAATCCGATAAACTACTTCATAAACGGTTACCGCAGGAGCTTTTTGTATGATCAGCTGATAATCGACCGTGAGAATCTGCTGGAAACAGCAGTTGTACTGGGCGAGATGGTGATACTTGTGCTTGTTGGAAGCAAATTCTACAAAAAGCTCAGAAAGCTGATACCCGATGTGCTTTGATGCAATTTATTTACGAAAGTGAGACACCGATGAGCGAGAATAACGAGGAAATTAAGGATACTGCAGTGCCGGAACAGGCTGCCGAAAAAGCTGAACCGGAACAGACAAAGCCTGCGGATGAGATAAAAGAGGGCGAGGAAAACGACCTTGATGAGCTTGAACTCGAGGATTTTCCCGAGCCTGATTATAATGCGCCGCCTGCCGTAGAGTTTGAGAATGTAGTAAAGAGCTACTATCTTTATAAAAGCGACAAGGCACGTTTTAAAGCGATGTTTACAGGAAACAGGGGCGTGGAGATACACCCTGCATTAAACGGTGTTGATTTTAAGATATACCCCGGAGAGTCGGTAGGCTTCATCGGAAGAAACGGTGCAGGAAAGTCGACTATACTGAAACTCATCACAGGCGTGAGCTTTCCTACCAGCGGTGAGATAACCGTAAGAGGAAAGACTGCGGCACTGCTTGAGCTGACAGCGGGATTTTCCCCCGAGATGACCGGAAGAGAGAATATCTATATGAAAGGTCTGCTTCTCGGACTGACCGAGAGCGATATTGCCGAGATAGAAGACGATGTCATAGATTTTGCAGAGCTTGATGAGTATATCGACCAGCCTGTGCGTACATATTCCAGCGGTATGAAAATGCGTCTGGGATTTGCCATAAATATCAGCATACGACCCGAGATACTCGTTATAGACGAGGCGCTCAGCGTCGGTGATTCACGTTTTAAGAAAAAATGCCGTGTCGCTATAAAAGAGCTTATAAGAACAGGCGTTACAGTGCTTTTCGTTTCTCATTCGACCGAAGCGCTTACTACTACCTGCAACCGTGCGATATATCTGAAAGGCGGCAAGGTAGCTTATGACGGAACAGTTCTTGACGCTCTTGAGATGTATAATCAGGACGTAGAGGAGATCCGCCGCCGCCGCCGTGAGAAAAAGCTCGAGAAAAAACGCAAGGCTGAGGAGCGTCTTGAAAAACTCAGACAAAAACGCGATGAAAAGCTAAAAGCAGGGGAAAACGACTCTGAAAAAGCTAACGAAAACGATTGAGTTAAATTATTTGTGATATACAAACATTATATTTTCAGTGCGTTATCATATAACTATCACAAAAGGACTGTATCATATATATACACCCTAACAAGACAGTACCGATGAGGGTGTACTTAAAATGAGTATTATTTCCGAACCACATATTATTTTTCTCCATCATATTTACTGTAAAGCAAAAGGGCGTCTAACTTCCGGACGCTTTTTTGCTTTCTTTTTTATGCCGAATTATTAACGTATGCTTAATTTAGTGGGCGTTTGTTTGACAAACACAATGCCGTGTGATATAATAACTATATATCTATGTATCTACATATAACCGAAAGGACGGAAAAGATAATGAGAGCAGTAATAACTGTTATCGGCAAGGACGCTGTCGGCATACTTGCCAAGGTAAGCACTGAATGTGCAAATTACAATGCAAATGTAACTGAGGTGACACAGTCGGTCCTCGATGATATATTCGCAATGATAATGATGGTAGACATCACCAAGTTGAATATCGATTTTGCCGAAATGGCGGAAAAGCTCTCCAAAAAGGGCGAAGAAGAATGGGGACTCAAGGTATTCGTGATGCATGAGGATATCTTCAACTGTATGCATCACATCTGATAAACAGTCTGCCTGAGGAGAGTACGAAAAATGATAAATGAATATGATATACTTGAAACAATACGAATGATACAGGACGATTGTCTTGACATCCGTACAATAACAATGGGAATATCCCTGCTCGACTGTATCGATCCCGATATAGACAAGGCTTGCAAGAAGGTCTTTGACAAGATAACTCTTAAAGCAAAGGACCTTGTAAAGGTCGGTGAGCAGATAGAAAAGGAATACGGTATACCGATAATCAACAAGCGTATATCCGTAACTCCTATCGCAATAATCTCCGCTGCCTGCAAGTGCTCGCCCGTGCCTTTTGCTAAGGCTATGGATGAAGCTGCAAAGGCTGTCGGCGTAAACCTTATCGGCGGATATACCGCACTTGTACAGAAGGGATTCTCCGAGGGTGACCTTGAGCTTATCGAGTCTATCCCCGAAGCACTTGCCTGCACCGAAAGGGTCTGCTCGTCGGTAAATATCGGCTCCACCAAAACAGGCATAAACCTTGATGCCTGCCGTATCATGGGCAAGGTGATAAAGGAATGTGCCGAAAAGACTGTTGACAATGCCTGCTTCGGCGCGGCAAAGCTCGTGGTATTCTGCAACTCCGTTGAGGATAACCCCTTTATGGCAGGCGCATATCACGGCGTAGGCGAACCCGACTGCATGATAAATGTAGGTGTTTCCGGCCCCGGCGTTGTTCGTGCGGCACTTAAAAAGTACCCCGACGCCGATATAACCAAGATAGCCGATGTGATAAAAGAGATAAGCTATAAGATAACCCGCGTGGGTCAGCTTGTGGGAATGACCGCTTCAAAAAGGCTCGGCGTTCCTTTCGGTATAGTTGACCTTTCACTTGCACCGACTCCTGCTGTAGGCGACTCGGTAGCACATATTCTCGAAGAGATAGGACTTGAACAGTGCGGTACACACGGCACTACTGCCTGCCTTGCACTTCTCAACGACGCTGTTAAGAAAGGCGGCGTAATGGCCTGCTCTCGTATCGGCGGACTTTCGGGCGCATTCATACCCGTTTCAGAAGACGCCGGAATGATAGATGCCGCAGTTGCAGGCACACTTTCCATCGAAAAGCTCGAGGCTATGACTGCCGTATGCTCGGTAGGTCTTGACATGATAGTAGTGCCCGGTGACACCGAACCCGATACCCTTGCGGCAATAATCGCAGATGAGGCGGCTATAGGCATGGTTAATACCAAGACTACCGCAGTTCGTGTAATACCCGCTATCGGTATGAAAGAGGGCGACGTGCTCGACTGGGGCGGACTTTTCGGAAAAGGCCCCGTAATGCCGCTGCATAAGGAAAGTCCCTCAAAGTTCATCAACCGCGGAGGTCAGATCCCTGCACCTCTCCACAGCCTTAAAAACTAAGGCAAGTTGACCCGAAAATACAGCACACCGCATTTGCCCGAAAGGGACTGCGGTGTGTTTTTTATTTGTGTATATTGAAATAAAGGCGTTATTATG
>CADBTD010000267.1 GCA_902797535.1 uncultured Ruminococcus sp.
GCCTGTGATACTGTTTTTTCACTTTCCGAAACGGTCTTCTCTGTCTTGTCAATCGACTTTCCGCAGCCGCCGAGTATCATCACAGCTGCTGCAGCACAGACCGCAAGTTTATTTCTTTTCATTTTATTGCTTTCCTTCCGCACCCAAAAAGGTGCTTCTTTCTGCCGCATTGGCGGCGCAGGATATCATTGCACCGATTATAATTATACATCAATTATCCCGCATTGTCAAGGGCAGCCGTGTGTGCAGTCTGTGAAAGTCCCCGACTGCCGTGGCTTTTATCACGGCAGCGTTTATATTACGCTGTCCGTTCATATCAGACAGCAGACTAAAAGTCCGCAAGTATCTTTCTCATCTCACGGGCAGCGCTTTCAGGGTCAGGGTCCCCGATTATATCCGATATCACCGCCGCACCGTCTATGCCCATTCCCGCAAAGGTCATGACATTCGACCGCTTTACTCCGCCGATTATCACAATGGGTATGTCCACAAGAGAACGTATCTTTTCAAGATTTTCACGGGTGTTCGGCTTAGCGTCGCTCTTTGTGGAGGTCACAAACATCGCACCCACACCAAGATAGTCCGCGCCCTCTGCCTGCGCTTTTACCGCAAGCTCTGGTGTCGCCGCCGTAATGCCTATTATGCTGTCCTCTCCGAGTATCCGACGTGCCACATCACAGGGCATATCGCTCTGCCCGAGATGCACTCCTGCCGCACCCACCGCAAGCGCTATGTCTATCCTGTCATTTATCAGCAGCGGCACATTGTACCTGTCTGTGACAGCCTTCACTCTCCCGGCCAGCTCGAAAAGCTCTCTTGTCGATGCGTTTTTCTCTCTTAACTGAACAACTCCCGCACCGCCTTTTACAGCCGCTTCAACGCTTTCCTCCACCGTCGCCGAGGTCATCAGTCCGCTGTCAGTGCATATATATAGTCTGTAATCTACGTCCTTTTTATTCATTTTCAAAGCTCCCTTATCCTTATCCGTCCGAGATATTCTCCGCGCTTTATCTGCGATATCAGGTCAAAGAGCCTCACCCTGAAGCTTCCCGTGCCCGATGTTTTCTCAGCGGCTATCTCACCGCAAATGTCCATAAGCGCTACCGCTGCCGCACACCCTGCCGCCGCATTGCCCGAATACGCCGCAAATGCCCCTGCAAGCGCACCCGTCATACAGCCTGTGCCCGTCACCGCAGATAGTATCTCCGTGCCGTTGTCTATGCGCCATGCCCTGCCGCTTTCATCAGCTATAAAGTCACTTGACCCTGTCAGCATCACCGCACAGCCATACCTTTCAGCCACAGCCCTTACAAGGCGCTCATCACTTTCCTCAATGCCTGCCGCCGCCCGTATCTCATGAAGATTTCCCTTCACTGCCGATATTTTCAGCTCATTCATCATGCGCTCAAACCAATTTTTCCGCATCACGCTTGCCGACAGCCCCACAGGGTCGAGTATCACAGGTATGTGCTTTGACTCTGCGGCTTTTGCGGCATTTATCATGGCATTTCCCCTTTCGGGCGAGAACGTTCCCATGTTGAGCACCACCGCCGACGCTCTTGCGGCTATCTCAGCCGTTTCCTCAGCACAGTCCGCCATTACGGGCTTTGCCCCTGCCGCCAGTACTATGTTCGCACAGTCCGCTGCGGCCACATAGTTCATGATACAGTGTATCAGCGGACGTTCACTGCTGCTTCTCAGCCCCTCTGCCATGTCCCACAGGCTTTCGGGCGATATATCAGCCATTCCGTTCTTCCTCACTTTCCCGATGTTTCCCGTCCCGCCTGCTCAAAGAGATCAGCGGGACGCCACTGTATTGATTATACCATATATCCCCCGAAATGTAAAGCCAAAAAAACTGCCGGCATACAAAAATCCCCTTCTCCCGTTCGGGAAAAGGGGATATAGTATACTTAGTCAACTGCTATCAGTTTACAACAGTCTTCTCAGTCTCCTTGTCGAAGATGTGGATCCTGTTAGGATCGATAGCTACCTTGATGGTATCCTGAGGTCTTGCAGTAGATCTGGGCGATACTCTTGCGGTCAGCTTGATGCCTTCGCAGTCGAGGTAGAGATAAGTCTCTGCACCCATAAGCTCGGTAACTTCAACGTCAGCATTGATGATACCGGTGGTTGCAGCAGAGATGAACATCTCTTCGTCATGGATGCACTCGGGACGAACACCGAGAACGATCTCGTGACCTACCAGCGGCTCAAGAGCCTCGGGATCAGCCTTGGACTCAGGAACTACAACAGAGTACTTAACGCCCTTAGCGGTCTTGCTGTCATCAGAACCGAATTCAACAATGTACTTGTCGCCTTCCTTCTGGAGCATAGCGTCTATAAAGTTCATCTGGGGAGATCCGATGAATCCTGCAACGAACTGGTTTACAGGGTAGTTGTAGAGGTTCTGAGGGCTGTCGATCTGCTGGATGTAACCGTCCTTCATAACAACGATACGGTCACCCATGGTCATAGCCTCTGTCTGGTCATGTGTAACATAGATGAATGTTGTACCGAGTCTCTTGTGGAGCTTGGATATCTCGGTTCTCATCTGAGCACGCAGCTTAGCGTCGAGGTTTGAAAGAGGCTCGTCAAGTAAGAATACCTTAGGCTCACGAACGATAGCACGGCCGAGAGCAACACGCTGTCTCTGACCACCCGAAAGAGCCTTAGGCTTTCTGTCGAGCAGATGAGCTATGTCAAGTACCTTAGCAGCTTCTTCAACCTTCTTGGCGATCTCGTCCTTGGGCACCTTGCGGAGCTTCAGACCGAATGCCATGTTCTCAAATACAGTCATATGAGGATACAGAGCGTAGTTCTGGAAAACCATTGCTATATCTCTGTCCTTAGGAGCGATGTCGTTTACCAGCTTGTCGCCGATGTAGAGCTCGCCCTCTGAGATCTCTTCAAGACCTGCGATCATACGCAGTGTGGTGGACTTACCGCAGCCGGAAGGGCCAACGAGGATTATGAACTCCTTGTCCTTGATCTCAATGTTGAAGTCCGAAACAGCGATAACGCCGCCGGGATACTTCTTATAAATTTCTCTTAATGATACACTTGCCATGCAAATAGGACCTCCCTGAATTATTTTTGCAATAAAAAATATAGCGAGACAGAAGATCAATAACAAGCCACAATCCTGCCCCGTTCTGCTATAATAATATCATAGCAAATTTTCCGTATATAGACAAGAGTTTTTTTGACTAAACTTTTCCTTGCTACTTTATAAATAATGACGAAAATTTCGTTATAGAATACAAAAAAAGTCAGTCCGTACCAGCGCCCGCCAAAAGCTTTTCAACATCTTTGTGCATTATTTCCAAACACTCCCCGAGTGCAAGATTTTCACATAAGTCCAGCCCGCCTATCTTCACTCTCTGCAAAAATACCACCCTGTTGCCGACAGCTTCAAACATCCTTTTCACCTGATGGAATTTTCCCTCATGAAGCACCAGCCTGCAAACTCTGTCTTCACCCTCCACGGGCGACAGCTCTGCGGGAAGACACTTCTCTCCTCCGTCTATGACCAGTCCCTCAGCGAAACTGTTTTCGTAATCCTCCCTGTACGGACCCTCCAGCGTCACTATGTACGTCTTGGGCACATGATGCACAGGCGACAGCATCTCGTGCGCGAGCTGCCCGTCGTCCGTCATCAGCACGAACCCCACCGTGTCCTTGTCGAGCCGCCCCGCAGGAAACAGCCCCCTGCGCCTGAACTGCGGCGGCACAAGCTCGTATACCGTTGGACTGCTGCCCTCCTTCGCCGAGCATACATACCCCTGCGGCTTGTTCAGCATAAGGTAGATATGCTCCTTATACGTTATCACCTCACCGTCAACAGCTACCTCTGACGTTTCCGACACCTTGTGCTCTGGCGACTTTACAACAGCTCCGTCGGCGGTAACACGCCCCGCCCGTATGAGCTTCTTTACATCCCCCCGTGACAGATCGGTCCTCTGCGACGATATGAATTTATCTATCCTCATAACAACAGCTCCATTGTCATCACTTTTATTTCCTCTATTGATTATAGCCCACCGGCCGCCTTTTGTCAACTCTTGACAGCAGCGATATTTCGTGCTATTATAAGTATGCCGCACAATGCGGACAAACCCGTAAGAAAGTTGATGAAGTATGAAAAACAATAAAAAGCTCAATGCAGCGACTATCACCGAGCTCGGTATGCTTATGGCTATAACCATAGTTATGGGCACCACCACCTTAGGCACTATTCCCACGCCCGTTCTGGATATCTCACTCGTTACCATACCCGTAGCTATCGCCGCTATAAACGTCGGACTGCTCGGCGGTGCTGTCTGCGGCGCCACCTTCGGCATGACAAGCTTTATACGCGCGGCTACCGCCACAACGTCCTCAATGACATCTATCATGTTCCAGATAAGCCCCGTGAAGATGTTCATAACCGCTGTCTGCGCAAGGATACTTATGGGTATCATCACCGCAGGCGTGTTCAAGGCGCTTGATAAAGCAAAGGCTCTCGATAAGCCCAAGTACTTTATCGCCGCACTCTGTGCCCCTGTCTGCAATACCCTGCTGTTCATGTCCTGCCTTATGATATTCTTCTATCATTCCGATTTTATACAGCAAAAGGCTGTGACCTTCGGCACAAAAAATCCCGTAGGCATAGCTGTTGCCATGGTCGGCATACAGGGTGTCGTCGAGGCTATAGTCGGCATGATAGTCGGCGGCGCAGTCGCTTTCGCAGTGGCCAAAGCCCTCAGACGCTCGTAAATACCGTTCTGCAATAATGATATCAGAACTGCACAGCCCGCATCCGAGCTGTGCAGTTTTTACTATATATTCATATTATCACTGTTGACTTCTTTTCTCCGCCCGTGATATAATATTATGTATTTTTTTATCTGCTGAAAGGAACGATATCATGCTAAATGACCTGCTTAACAAGATCGACAGAAAATATAACCGCTATGCCGTAAAAAACCTTATTATATACATCATAGCCACTATGTGCATCATATATGTGTTCAACCTGTATACGGTATTTAACCCCTCTATCGAAACAGACCTCTACTCTATGCTCACCTTTGACCGTGACCTTATCCTTAAAGGTCAGGTGTGGAGAGTCATATCCTTTATATTCCTGCCTCCCCTGGCAGGGATCTCCTCTCAGTCGGGTCAGACCGGCATCTTTCTTGATGCTTTTGCCGTCTACCTCTGCTGGATGATAGGCGTAGGCCTTGAAACACAGTGGGGCAGCTTCAAATTCAACGTATATTACCTTCTCGGAATTGCAGGGAGCATCATCTCGGGCTTCATCACAGGCGGCTCGATGAATATCTACCTTAACCTTTCCATGTTCCTCGCATTCGCCATCGTCTACCCCGATTTTGAACTTCAGCTCTTATTCTTTCTCCCCTCAAAGGTAAAGATCCTCGCACTTTTCTGCGGCATCTTCATCGTGAAAGATCTGATATTCGGCAGCCTCTCCGCAAGAGCCGCCATACTGTTCTCTCTGCTCAATGTCATCATTTTCTTCTGGAAAGATCTGCTCAAATATGCCAAGGCTCTCGGCAAACGCCGCAGACGCAGGTTTTTCCGATAA
>CADBTD010000268.1 GCA_902797535.1 uncultured Ruminococcus sp.
GACATCTTGTCGTCAGCGATGATTATACCGTCACGCACTATGCGGATAAGGTCGTTCCTGCCGATCTTGCCGTTCTGTACATATGCACCCGCAACTGCGCCGACGCCTGTGATCTTGTATACCTGGCGCACTTCCACACGGGCGGTATCCACCTCACGGAACTTGGGAGCGAGCATACCCTTCATAGCGGTCTCTATCTCTTCTATAGCATCATAGATTATGCGGTAGAGTCTTATGTCAACGCCGCTCTGCTCTGCGGAGGTCTTTGCAACGGGGTCGGGGCGTACATTGAAGCCAACGATTATAGCGTTCGATGCGTTTGCGAGCATTACGTCAGACTCGTTTACAGCACCTACGGCACCGTGGATGACTCTTACTCTCACCTCGTCGTTGGACAGCTTTTCAAGCGACTGTCTTACAGCCTCGACAGAGCCCTGAACGTCTGCCTTTACGATGATGGGGAGCTCCTTCATCTCGCCCTCGCTTATCTGGCTGAACAGATTGTCGAGAGTTACCTTTGTATAGCGGCTGAACTGCTCTTCCTTAGCCTGCTGCTTGCGCTGTTCAACGAGTTCTCTTGCGAGCTTTTCGTCCTCAACTGCGTTGAACTGGTCGCCTGCACCGGGGACATCCGCAAGACCTGTTATCTCTACAGGTGTAGAGGGGCCTGCCTTGTCTATTGAGCGTCCCTTGTCGTTGGTCATGGTGCGGACTCTGCCCACAGATGTGCCTGCTATGATGACATCGCCCTTGCGGAGAGTACCCTGCTGAACGAGAAGTGTTGCAACAGGACCCTTGCCCTTGTCAAGGCGAGCTTCTATAACAGCACCCTTTGCGAGCTTGTCGGGGTTTGCCTTGAGTTCCTGTACATCGGCTACGAGCAGTATGTTTTCGAGCAGGTCATCTATGCCCATGCCTGTCTTGGCGGATACGGGTACGCAGATAACGTCGCCGCCCCATTCCTCGATAACGAGGTCATGCTCGGTGAGCTGCTGCTTTATGCGGTCGGGGTCTGCGCCCTCTTTATCCATCTTGTTTATGGCAACTATGACCTGAACGCCTGCTGCCTTTGCGTGGTTTATAGACTCGATGGTCTGGGGCATGATACCGTCATCTGCCGCAACAACGAGCACAGCGATATCGGTGATATCCGCACCTCTTGCTCTCATGGCGGTGAATGCTTCGTGTCCCGGGGTATCGAGGAAGGTTATCTTGCGGTTGTTGTGGTATACCTGATATGCACCTATGTGCTGGGTGATGCCGCCTGCCTCGCCGTCAGCTATATGTGCGTTTCTTATCCTGTCGAGGATAGAGGTCTTGCCGTGGTCAACGTGTCCCATTACAACTACAACGGGGCAGCGTTCCTTGAGGCTCTCGGGTGCGTCCTCTTCGTCTGCGATAAGGCGCTCCTCGATGGTGACTATGACTTCCTTTTCCACCTTTGCGCCGAGCTCTTCTGCCACCAGTGATGCGGTATCAAAGTCGATAGTCTCGTTTACAGACGCCATAACACCGAGACCCATGAGCTTCTTTATTACCTCGGATACGGTGACTTTAAGGCGTGTAGCAAGCTCTGAAACTACTATCTCATCGGGGATGAGCACCTTGAGCTGCTGCTTTCTTGCCCTTTCAAGCTCTAAGCGGCGCAGCTTTTCCTGCTCGGTCTCCTTCTTGTGAGAGAACTGCTGTTTCTTATGCTGCTGTGATTTCTGGGTGATCTTCTGCTTTTTCTGGAAAGCGTCGTGCTTCTTGCCGCCGCCCTGCTTGGAATCAGCCATATTGTCGTACTTCTCGTTATACTTGTCGAGCTCGATATAGCTGCCTCTGGTATCAACGGTCCTGTAGCTCTGCTTTTTCTGGTCGGAGCTGGAAACGGTGTAGCCGCTCTCTTCCGAAGCGCTCTTTCCCACGAGAGTTTTCTTCTCGCCGTGTTCCTGCTTTTTAGCCTTCTGCTTTTCGGGCTTCTTAGCCTTCTTTTCGGCAGGCTTTTCGGGAGCCTTAGGCTCGGACTTAGGCTCGGGCTTAGGCTCGGACTTGGGCTCTGCCTTAGTTTCTGCCTTTGCCTCGGGCTTGGGAGCTTCCTTCTTCTCCTCGGCAGGTTTCTTCTCTGCCTTGGGCTGTTCGGGCTTTTTCTCCTCGGCAGGCTTCTTCTCTGCCTTGGGAGCTTCCTTCTTCTCCTCGGCGGCAGGCTTCTTTTCCTGCTTCTTTGCAGGCTCTTCCGCCTTTTCGGTCTTTTCGGGCTTTACGTTGTTTGCAAAGTACTCCTCAAAGTCACTGACCTGATTTATCTGAGTATAATGCTCCATAACATATCCCACTTCCTCGGGTGTGAGCACCGAAGAAGTCTTCTTTGCATCCCCGCCCAGCTCGGCGAGGACCTCTATCAGCTCTGCCGAAGAGGTATTTATATCCTTTGCAAGCTCTGAGAGCTTGTATTTAGTCTTAGCATTTGTCTTCATAGGCAGCCTCCTTATTTAATCTGTGTAAAATTCATCGATGTCGGCGGAAACGTCCTCTGCGCCCTTGGCAAGGCTTTTTGCAAAGCCGCCGTCGGTCACGGCTATTATTCCCGTCCGCTTTCCGAGCGCAAGAGCTATCTGTTCCATGGTCATGCCCAGTCTGTAGACCTTCACGCCGTTTTTAGCGCCGTAAAAGCGCATTTCCTTCAGCGACTTTTCCGATATGTCGCTTGCGGTGAAGACCGCCTTTGCCTCGCCCGTTTCGCAGGCGCTCTTTGCGGTGTCCATGCCCATTTTCAGTCTGCCCGCCTTACGGCAGATGCTCAGAGTCCCCGACTTGTCGGTACTACTCATTTTCAAGCTCACGCTCCATTCCGTCGTATATCTCGTCGCTTATCATGCAGGAAAAGCTGCGCTCAAAGCGTCTGGCCTTTCTTGCCGCACGAAAGCATTCGGCATTACGGCATATATATGCGCCTCTGCCCGACTTTTTTCCTGTCAGGTCGAGAGAAATGTCGCCCTCTGCGCTTTTTACCACACGGATAAGCTCACGCTTGGGCTTCATCTCATTGCACCCGAGGCACATTCTCATAGGTACTTTTTTCTGCTTTATCATGCCTCGCTGTCAGTAGTTTCCTCCAGCGCAGCCGCAAGCTCATCTGACGAGATAACGTCATCGACTGCCTCTTCCTCGGGAGCGATAAGCTCATCGGCGCTCTCGTTCTCAGCTGCCGCAGCCTGCTCCTCAGCCTGCTTTTTAAGCTCTTTCTCCTGCAAGTCGGAGATTATGTCTATCTTATATCCTGTAAGTCCTGCCGCAAGTCTTGCGTTCTGTCCTCTGTTGCCTATTGCAAGGGAGAGCTGATTTGCGGGAACTACCACTCTGCACTCGGGATTCTCGCTCTCGTGATTGATAGTGACGCTTATTACCTGTGCGGGTGCGAGGGCTCTTGCGATGAATTCCTCGGGGTCCTCGCTGTAGGGGATGATGTCTATCTTTTCACCGCCCAGCTCCTGTACCACTGCGGTTATTCTCGACTTCTTGGGACCTATGCAGGCGCCTATAGCGTCAACATTTTCGTCCTTGCTCCTTACTGCGAGCTTTGAACGGGCACCAGCCACTCTTGAAATGGCCATTACCTCTACCACGCCGTCGGCTATCTCGGGGACCTCCATCTCAAAGAGTCTCTTCACAAGGTTCTTGTGGGTACGGGATATCTTGAGTGCGGGCTTCTTTTCGGGGTTTGCTATGCCCACTACATATACCTTTATCATCTTGCCGGGCTCGAGAACCTCTCCGGGTATCTGTTCCTTCTGCACGAGGTACACCTCGCTCTTGTCAAGGCTGAGAACAGCGTTGCCCGTTCTGCCCTCTATGCGTTCTACCTTTGCGGTGACACATTCGTAGAGCTTGTCGTTGAACTGTTCGATAAGGCGCTCACGCTCATGATTTTTCAGCTCGTGCTTTATCTGCTGCTTTGCGTTGGATACTGCGCCTCTGCCGAAGGTTGCGGGGGATACCTTTATAAGGCACATACCGCCCACATGGCAGTCGGGGTCGATGGTCCTTGCCTCGTCGATGTTTATCTCATTGTAGTCGTCAAGGGGCTCATCATCTACAACGAGCTTGAGTATGCCCATTTCAAAAACGCCTGTTTCGGGGTTTATCTCAACTCTTATGTTCTCGCAGTTGGGATTATCCTTCTTTATCGCCTTTGTTATGCCCTGCTTGATTATCTCGGCAAGCTGTTCGGAACTGAGTCCGTTCTCCTCTCCCATAAGCCCTAAAGCCTCAAAAAACTCTGCGTTCATAATTTTTTTCAACCATTCCTTTCGTTATATATGCTGTCAAAATGTTTGCTTGTTTCAGAACAGGTCGGTATCATCGTTGAGATTTACCGATGCACATTCCTTATATAAAAAGCTCTCGCTTTCGGTCGGTCTTCCCTCATCGTCCACCTCAAAGGCAACGGTGAAGCCTTCGTCATCGCAGGCGCTCAGCAGTCCTACAAAGTCTTTTCTGCCGTCTCTTGCCTTATACAGCTTCAGGCGTATCTCATCACCCGTGCAGACCTCAAAGTGTTCGGGCTTTGTCAGCTTTCTGCCGAGTCCGGGGCTGCCTGCTTCAAAGATGTAGTTCTGTGAGATGAAGTCTTCCTTATCCAGCAGTTCGTTGTATTCATGGGAGAACTGCTCACAGATATCCATGTCGATGCCTTCGTCACGGTCGATGAATATCCTCAGATACCACAGTGCGCCCTCTTTTTCAAAGCGCACGTCCCACAGAAAAAGCCCCAGCCTTTCGCAGACGGGCTCTGCAAGCTGTCTTGCCTTTTCAACAGTGTTCATTCAGACTATCCTTCCTTTCGATATATGCCATACAAAATCAAAAGACCGGTCTTTCGATCGGTCCTTTCCTTGAAGTATTGTAGATATTATACCACAAAACCCGGTCGATTTCAAGTCCCTGCGGCGATTTTTCCGCAAAGTGCATGAATATTTGGTAAACGCAAGGTAAATTTTGTTCATTCCTCTGTCTTTTTACCGCTTTTAGACTGTGATTTTGTGGCTTCCATAGTGTCATACAGCTTCTGCTTGTATTCCGCCGATATGGTAAAGTGCTCCGAGTCGTTCCATGTGCCTTCGGGGAGCATACACTCTGCGGGGGATATCTGCTTTGCCAGCATATCCTTTATATACGCCCTGTGTTCCTTATAATCGTTCTCCGAGAGGTTTGTGGCGCTGTTTGCGCTGATCTTGCCGTAGATTATATCAAGGCTGCTGGTGGTAAGGTCTACCTGGTCAAAGGCGTTGTTTATAAGCTCGGTGAGCGTGGTGCCGAGAAATTCCATATTTCCCTGTCTGCCGTTTGAGAACACCGAGTGCTGGAGTATCATTCTTATCTGCTTGCCCGAAAGCGATACGGGCTTGTTTTCTCTGAGTGAGATATCCTCATCGCCCTTTTTGTCGATGAAATATATCTCCTGCTCGGGGGCGTAGGTGAATCCGCCGATTATGTCGCATATGTCCTCAAATGCCGAATTTGAGAGGGTAGCGTAGAAATCGGTGCTTATGCCGAGAGTGCTGTCAACAGCTGCCTGAAGATCTCTTATACCGCCGTTCTCATAGACCTCTCTGAAGGTCATGTTGTTGTTCGAGGGGCTGACGGTGAGTGCCGAGAGAGGCACGCAGATCATCTTGTCGTGTTCGGGGCATATCCTCAGCACGAAAAGGTCCGAGAGCACGTCGCCGTTGTTGACTCTGGCGTAAAGAGTATTATAGGAGTCGATAAAGGCAGTGGTCGCCGTATTGTCTTCCGTTTTGTGGTGTGTCAGCTTATCGACTATAGTTTTTGCGAACCAGCCAAACACTCCCAGGAAGATCAGAAGCGTAATGAAATATATCAGCGCAACGGGCGCCTGTGACTGTTTCCTTGTCTTGTATTTTTTCTTGTCCTCTCTTCTGTTCGGACCTGCTTTTTCTGCTGTAAAAGCCATATTACCTATCCTTTCAGCGATCTTTCTGTATCTTTTTCATATATCATCACGGTCTCGAGCCCTGCACGCTGAGCCATGCGGAAGGTCTGAGCCGAGCCCGACCTCATCATATCCTGCCTTGCAAGGTATCCTATCAGCACCGACGAGCAGTTGACCATGAACCTGTTCCTTACCATGTAGCAGCCCTTGTTATAGCTGCCGAACATCCTGACGGCATAGCGTGCCGAGAGCGCTGCCCTTCTGTACAGCTCACGTTCGGCATCGGTGCGCATCTCATGTATCTGGCCGCCGTAGGGCACAGCGCAGATGAGCGTGGTACACTCTGCGATATCGGGGATGCCTGTGAGTATATCCGCCGCAAGCAGGTCAAAGCCCCTTGACATACCTGTTATGAACACATCATGTCCCGAATTTATGAGCATTCTTATATACGTTTCGGTAATGTCCCTGAGAGCCGCCATTTTCGGGCTTGACGGGTCACCCATGTCGGGAAGGCCCTCGGGGCGGTGTCCCGTAAAGCAGCATATCCTCTGTCTGCCGAGCTTTGCTATCTCGGGCGGCACTGCGGAAGAGCCGTTGGTATCTATTATTTTCACCGGGAAAGTGTGCTCCATAAGCCTGCCTCCGCGCATTAATAGATATATTATAACATATTATTCCCGATATTTCAATAGCTAAAACAAAATTTTTCGGCAGGGGAAAATATACTGCGGAGAAAGCATACCGCAAAACAGGTTTTCAGTTCCTTATTATAGGGTATAAAACAGTTGACGTCTTTTACGCAGCGTGATATCATATATTTTGTCAGTTTTTTGATACTATTATTTATGAAGGAGTCAAAACTATGAGAAAAACAGCAGCGATCTTAGCGGCACTGTCGGCAGCGCTCGTCATGGCGGCCTGTGCGGACAGCGCAGACAGCGGCAGTACGGCAGACAAGGTGCAGAGTTCTTCTGCACAGCAGGCGGAGGACAGCACCGGCAAGGCAAAGCAGGGCTCTCCCGAGAAGGAGATCATAGATGACGTGACCAAGGAGGACGGCGGTGATAAAAAACTGCCCGTGAACAGTCTTATAAACTATGACATAGAGATACTCGGGAACAAGGTAACGCTCCCCTGCAAGATGAGCGAGCTGAAAGGTCTGAAAGTCGACCCCGAAAGTCTGAGTTACGATGAGGAGTTCACACCGGCGAACACATATGCGGAGCTGACCTTTGAGGACGAGGAGGGCAAAGATCACGTTCTTGCCTATGCGTATTTCAAGGGCAATTACGAGGAAGACCCCGAAAACGCCGAGATAATATGCATAGAGATTTTCACCAACAGCCCCGACCTGCCCGATGATGTGACAGCGGTGAACTATAACGGCATAACCATGAACTCCACAAAAGAGTCGGTCATAAGCGCCTTCGGAGAGCCTGCAAATAAAAGCAGGAGCGGTCTGCTGCGCTATTACTTCGAGCCTGCGGAGGGCGTAGACCCTCAGGCGTGCTATGTATCATTCACAACGGACGAGATCGACGGTATGCAGAAGGTCACAAGTATAGAGCTTGCTTGTCAGAGACCGTTATACATAGACCCCGAGGAGTGAACCAAAGCCGCACACGGCTTTGGTTCTGCTATCGGCAAGAGACATAATAAAAAAAGTTTGTCTCTTACTCCCTTTGTCCCTTAGTTTTGCAATGCAATACTTTAATGTGATAAATCAGTACAGTAAGGGAGTAAGAGAGTAAGAGAGAAACATTGTAAGTTTGTCCCTTAAAAAAAGAGCTGTCCCCTGCAATATGAACCGCACCACATTGTGCGTACAGCACAAAAAAGCCCTATGGTAAATTAAATCAAGCTACGAACTGGCTTCGCAATTCAA
>CADBTD010000269.1 GCA_902797535.1 uncultured Ruminococcus sp.
CCGAGCACATACTCTGACAGTTCAGTTTTTGCTCCATCATATACTTTTATTATGAAAGTATTATCATTTGCATCATAAATGGCTTTGTCTTTCAGTTCGATTATATTTCCTGTTTTCTTTTCCTGATATATACTGAAATCAGTCTTCAGATTCAGAATAAGCGATGATACTATCGGAGTAACAAGAAGAAAGAACAGAAATCCTTTATTTCTGAGAAGAAGTTTTATTGTAGTTTTTAAAAGTGTTATCAATTTCTTCCCCTCCTTCTGACCATTTCGATCGTAACAGTCACAATTGCACATATAACAGTGATCGATCCCGAAAAAACCAATGATGAAGCCGCATAACTGCTTCGGCCGATACACGAAAGCTCAACAAGCGCCCTGTTAGCATGATAAAATGCAGATATATTCTTGATATTTTGCGAAAAGTCTGAATACATATATGTTTCAAAGCTGCCGCCTAAATATCCCAGTATCCATATAATTGCAAACAATGCTATAACAGTGATAGCAATGTTCTGTGAAATATCATACAGCATAAAACCGAAAGAAGTAAAAGCAACTATCATCATTATAACTATCAGAGCGGATAACAGCGGTGAACCCCAGTGTATACCGAAAAGAACTGCTGTAAGTATCGCTTCGATAAGTGTACATATTATAATTACGCCAAGTGTCGGAATAACTCTTGCCAGATAAAGTCTGAATGGTGATACAGAACTTACATTATACTTTCTTTCTATACCATTTTTCTTTTCACTGCTGAGCATTCCTGTCGCACAGATCATTCCGCAGCACGAAAAGTATACAATGTATATGATGCCATAGTAGTCGGTGGCATTTACTGCGGGCATATATTCAAGTTTTGTTTCCTTGATATCTGAGACCATCTCGGTTCTGGGAGCCATATTGTCAAGTGCTGCATCTATTCCGTTTTTCATAACTTTGTCTATAAAATATTCCGTGGCAGCACCTTCGGTCTTATGATCTCCGCTTTTATAGATCGTATAATCTGATCCATTAATATCCACAAATGCCGAAAGATCATTGTTTTTTATTAATTCTGACGGTTCCCCGTCGGGATATTCTATCAATATTATCCCTGCATCTGTACCTTCGTCTTTTATAGTGCCAATATTTTCGTTCACGACGCTGTTGCTCGATCTGTATCCCACTTTAAATTCATCAGGCATCTCATATGATCTCATCAGTGAATCCATTGCGTTTGAAAGAAGTGCAATAGTCAGTGCAGGTCCGAAAAGCAATACTATTACAGCAAGTTTATTTCTGAATATCAGTTTGAAGTTGTTTTTTATAAGATAACGTATCATTTTACCACCTTATTCCGAAATATCTCTCAGTTTTTTGCCCGTAAGTGTAAGGAAAACCTCCTCAAGAGTGATATCCTGCTTATCGCTCACGGAACGTTTGAGTTCAGAACTTGTACCACAGGCTATTATTCTGCCATTATCCATTATAGCAATTCTTGTACATATAGCCTCGACTTCTTCCATATAATGACTGGTATAGATAACTGTTGCTCCGTTTTCATTGGATTCCTTTATCTTCTCAAGTATGAAATTTCTTGACTGAGGGTCGATACCTACCGTTGGTTCATCAAAAATAAGCAGCTCAGGTTCATGACCGATCGCACAGGCTATATTAAGACGGCGTTTCATACCACCGGAAAAGTTCTTTGAAAACTCATTTCTTCTATCGCTGAGTCCAACATATTCAAGTGACCTGTCTACTGCTTTTTTCAGCACATTACCTTTCAAGCCGTAGAGAGATATGAATAACTCTGCATTTTCCCATGCTTTCAGTTCACCGTGAATAGCAAGGTCCTGAGGTATGTAACCTATTCTTCTGATAACTTCTTTTTTATTTGCATTTAGCTCTTTTCCGAATAATTCGACTTTACCTGCGGTCGGACGAACTATGGAACATATCATATTCATTGTGGTACTTTTTCCTGCACCGTTCGGTCCAAGCAGTCCGAATATCTCTCCTTTCTTTATCTCTAACGACAGATCGTCAACAACTGCCTTGTTGTTATATTTTTTTGTCAGCTCAGTTGTTCTGAGTATTATTTCATCCATTGTGATCCTCCTTTTCAAATCGGTCAGAGTGGTTTCTCACTGTAATCATTATACAACAAAAAATATCACTTTAATAGTGAAAAAGGATATGATTTCTATGTGACTAAAGTCATGTTTTCAGCATGAAAACTCCATTACTTAAAGTATAAAAGCCGTCAGAGCACAAGCTCCGACGGCTTTTCAATGTTGATCCTATGTTTCTGCCGTTATAAAAGATTTATTATCAATATCAGGTCTGTCGCTTTCTTTAAGCTGTTTGCAGCTTATAAGACCCCATATCAATACAGGTGCCATGAATAACCATGAGATAGGTTCAGCGATTATTATAGCTTTGTATCCCATTTTTGGAGCAAGAAGGAAAGAAACAATGATCTTACCTGCAAGCTCGATAAAACTTGACAGAGTTGGCATCAGTTTGATCTTTACACTCTGAAGTGAATGTCTGAATACAAATATGATTCCCAAAACAAAGTAGAACGGCATATTAAAATGAGTATACTGACACGCAGTTCTGATTATATAGCTGTTATCAAGACCTGTTATCTGCCTTACTAAGAACGGAGTTCCGGCATATACCGCAATAATAACAAACACGCTCCATATCCAGGTCAGCAGGGTAGCGGTGTAAAAACCCTTACGCACTCTTGAGTATTTGCCTGCACCGTAATTCTGACCGGCATAGTTTGATGCCGCACCTCCGAATGCTGTCATGGGCATCATGCACATCTCACTGATTTTTCTTGATGCAATATGAGCATTGATCGTATCAGTTCCAAATCCGTTAATAGCACCCTGCATTATAAGTGAACCAAGGCCTATCATTGAGTTCATGAGACCCATTGAAACACCGGACGAATACATCTCAGCAGCAAGTTCCTTGGAAAATCTGTAGTGTTTTGCTGACGGCATAAGGAACGGATATCGTTTTTTCATATAAATAAAACACAAAACCGCTGACATTCCCGAAGTGATAAGAGTTGCTGCCGCCGCGCCTCTGATGCCGAATCCAAGATTTTTTACAAACAAAATATCAAGGAATATGTTAGCAAAAGCCGAAAATATCAGAAATACAAGAGGCATGACCGTATCTCCGATAGCACGCATTATCGAAGCCTGTACATTATAGCTGAGTATTATTATCATTCCGCCAAGTATCATGCTTATGTAGCTTTTAGATTCTGCAAAGATATCAGACTTTACATTTATAGCGTGAAGAAGCGGGTCAAGAAATACAAGACTCAGTACTGTCAGCAAAATACAAGTCACACCGCCGAGAACTACTGTTGCCGCAACAGTCTGTTTCAGCTTTTCCTCATTCTTTTCACCGAACGCCCTTGCAGCGGTAAGGCTGAAACCTGCTGAAATGCCATGCATAAAACCAAGTATAACGGTATTTATAGATGATGTGGCACCAACAGCTGCCAGAGAACGCTCACCGAGAAACTGACCAACGATCCTTGTGTCGGCAAGGTTATAAAACTGCTGAAATATACTTCCGAGCAGCATTGGTATCGCAAACATTACGATAAGTTTCATCGGATTTCCCTTTGTCAGATCCTTCATGAAATAATATTTTTCCTTTCTTTTTCATCACAGAAAAGTATATCATTATTGGTATTTTTTTGCAACAGACATTTGATGAACATATTTAAATTTTCCGTTAAGCTGTTTACTTTACTTTACTTTTATTTGACGTTATGGTATAATATTACCATTAAACTCAGAATAATAGTGAGGTGAACTAAAATGCAGCATATTCTTATAGTAGATGATGATAACAGCATAAATGAAATGCTTTGTGAGGCTTTGCAAGGGGAGGGATACACAGTTTCACAGGCATATTCGGGAACCGAGGCCCTAAGGCTGTTATCTGACATTGATCCTGATCTTATACTGCTTGACCTGATGCTTCCGGGTCTATCGGGTGATAAACTTCTTACTCGGATAAAAGATATCCCTGTAATGATCGTAAGTGCCAAAGCAGATGTTAACGATAAGGTAAGCCTGCTTCTCGGCGGTGCAGTGGACTATGTTACAAAACCTTTTGATATCCGGGAACTTCTTGCAAGGATCGCCGTACATTTAAGGATGAACAATAGTGCATCAAATAAAACACTTCTGTCATTTAATGGTATTGAGTTGGATACAGATTCACACATTGTAAGTTCAAACGGCAAACAGATCAAGCTCACTCGAACAGAGTATGCTATTCTTAAACTTCTGATGCAAAATCAGGGTCAGGTAGTTGCTAAGCTGACCATACTTGAAAAAATAAGTCTTGACACACCGGATTGTACTGAAGATTCACTCAAGATCCATATACATAATCTTCGCCGCAAGCTGAAATCTGTGACGGGCAGGGAATACATTTCTGCTGTTTGGGGTATAGGATTTATGCTGAACGATAAATCTTAACTGTATCTTAACCTTTTTCTTAACCGATTTCTTAATTCTTTCATGCTATATTTGTTTCAGAAAACAAGAAAGGCAGGAATAAACGTATGGAGTTCGTTCTTAAAACATATGACCTTGTAAAAAAATACAGAAAATTTACAGCACTTAACGGTCTTAGCATGAATGTACCTAAGGGTTCGATATATGGGTTTGTCGGGAGAAACGGTGCAGGAAAAACAACACTTATCCGAATGATATGCGGTCTTCAGTTTCCTACATCAGGATATTTTGAAATGTTTGGTGTTGAAAACACCGACTCAAAGATCCTCGATTGCAGAAAACGTATAGGAGCAGTGGTAGAGACTCCTGCTATATATCTCGGAATGACTGCGGAGGAAAACCTTAAAATGCAGTATCTTACACTC
>CADBTD010000270.1 GCA_902797535.1 uncultured Ruminococcus sp.
CTTGCGGTGAAGAATTTTCTCATCTCACGGCCGAGGGGTTTTCTAACGGGGATATTCTGCATATTAGGCTCGGTGGAGCTTATGCGTCCCGTGCGTGTTTCCGTCTGCTTGAATACGCTGTGTACTCTGCCGTCGGGACGTATCTGAGCAAGCAGTCCGTCAACGTAGGTAGAGCTGAGCTTTGACAGGGTACGGTATTCGAGTATCAGCGGCACTATTGGGTGCTTGTCGGCTATCGCTTCGAGCACCTCGGCATTTGTTGACCAGCCGCTTTTGGTCTTTTTCTTTGCGGGCAGCTCCAGGTCCTCAAACAGCACCTTGCCAAGCTGCTTCGGGCTAAGAATGTTGAATTCGCTGCCAGCAAGAGCGTATATCTCTTTTGTCAGCTTTTCAAGCTCCTTATTCAGCGCCTCGCCGAAGGTCTTTATGCCCTCTCTGTCAGCCTGCACACCGTAATATTCCATAGAAGCGAGCACCTCGCAGAGAGGAAGCTCGATATCGTCATACAGCTTTTTCATATCCGCCGCTTCAAGCTCCTTTTCCAGCTTGAAGCTGAGGTCGGCAAGTGATGAAACATCTGCATATTCAGCCATATCACTGCGGTATGCCACATGGTAGGCAAGGCAGAGATTCTCGGGGGTATAGTCGCTCGCCTGAGAATTGAGCAGATAGCCTGCGATATCGCAGGAGAATTTCAGACCTTTCAGCTGTCCGCCCTGCTCAAAGGCGAAGCGGTAAGCGGTCTTGGCGTCAAAGCATTTCTTGTCGGCAGGACTTTCAAAATACTTCATGACAAGAGCGCTGTCATCTGTGTGGTACACCCTGCCGTCATAGCACACAGCAAGTCTGCCGTCGGCAAAGGTGAAAAAGCTCTCGCCCGCGGGGATATCCTTTTCTGTGAGCGCCGACACCTCAAGCGCCTTCAGGCCTTCGGTCTTTACGGGCTTTTTGCCCTCAGCCGAAGCCGCACCCGTAAGCCCCAGCCTCTGCATCAGCTTGTTCATCTCAAGCCTTGCGAGAAGCTCCTTCAGCGCCTCATCGTCACGCTCGCCTATAACGTAAGCATTCTTGTCCTGCTCGATAGGCGCATCTGTCACGATAGTCGCAAGAAACTTGCTGTTTACCGCCGACTGCTCGCCCTCGTCGAGCTTTTTACGGTTGCCCGGTGTCAGCTTTATGCTGTCCAATTCTTTGTACAGCTGTTCAATACTGCCGCACTGCTGTATCAGCGGAAGTGCGGTCTTTTCACCTATGCCCTTGACCCCGGGTATATTGTCAGAGCTGTCGCCCATCAGCGCTTTCAGGTCGATCAGCTGTATCGGTTCGAGCCCGTAGTCCTCGCGGAATTTTTCGGGGGTATATATGACCGTTTCCTTGTTTGTGGCAAGGCGCACAGTGCAGCTGTCGGTGATAAGCTGTAAGCTGTCACGGTCGCCCGTCACGATATAGCACTCATCGCCCTCCTGCGAAAATATCTTCGACAGGGTGCCGAGTATATCGTCAGCCTCCCACCCCTCGCAGGAAAGGCACCTTATACCCATATCTGTGAGCATTTCCTTTATCAGCGGCATCTGCAAAGCCAGCTCGTCGGGCATTCCGTGTCTGTTTGCTTTATATGTCGGGTCAGCCTTATGCCTGAAGGTCGGCGCTTTCAGGTCGAAAGCCACTGCCGCACAGTCCGGCTGCACCGCCTCAAGCTCTTTAAGATATATATTCATGAACCCCGTAAGGGCGTTGGTATACTCACCCTTTGAGGTAGCAAGCGCCTTGATGCCGTAAAAGGCACGGTTCATTATGCTGTTTCCGTCTATTGCGAGAAGCTTCATCTCTACACCTCACATTATTTCTTCAATTTGTTTATTATACGCAGACAGGCTTCGATGTGCATTATCCAGTGCCTTGAAAACGGCATCTGTATCAGTCCGCGGATATCTTTTCCGCACCAATAATCGATGAGCCACACGGCGTTATCGTCACTGCTCACTACATCAAGGCGGCAAAGCTTTTCCTTTCTTTCGGGCGGTATTTTCTTTTTCAGCATCTCAAAGCCGATCCCCCGAAGTATCTCCTCCGTAGCTTTCTTAACATCTGAAATGTATGAATAAAGCTGCCCGATATCAAGACACCTTGAAAACTCGGCTATCTTTTCGCCCGCAAGCTCATTTCCCGTAGTTATTATCGGTGAGCCGATACGCTTACTGTAATTTTCCGTGAAAAAGACCTGTTCATCATCGTTTATCAGCGTATGAGCCACTATATCCTCTATGCGGAAAATATGCCACAAGGAATAGGCGACAGTCTTGCTGTGATAACCCTCGGCATTCGGGAACGGCATAGCCGAAAAATCATCCGCCGACAGCTCATCACCAAACGATGACACCGTTTGCATCAGCTTGTCCCTCAGATCAATAAGCTCTGAAATACCGTAGCTGTATGTCTCACGCTTTTTCAGCATCAGCTGAACATTCTTATTCTGCTCCGACCATTCCCTGTTCATCAGCTTCACCTCTCAAAGCCGTTCACTCCGATATCTTATCCAGCGAAAGGGTCGCTATGCCGTTAAGGCTCATATCCCCGCGCTTTCCTGCCATATGATCGTAATATCCCTGACAGGCTATCATAGCCGCATTGTCGCCGCAGTATTTCAGCTCGGGCATATACAGCTTTATGCCCCTGTCGGTGCAGGCTTTGTCGAAAGCACTGCGCACTCCCGAATTTGCCGAAACGCCGCCCGCTATAGCCAGCTTTTTGCTGCCCAGCATTTTTGCCGCCGCCATGGTGCGCTCAACGAGGGTATCTGCCACCGTCTTCTGGAATGAAGCCGCCATGTCCTCGCGCTTTATCGGCTCGCCCTTTTGCTCGGCATTATGTACGGCGTTGATAACAGCCGTTTTCAGCCCCGAAAAGCTGAAGTCGAACTCGCTGCCCGCTATCCTTGGCTTGGGCAGCTTAAAGGCATCGGGGTCACCCTGCTTTGCCGCTGCGTCGATGAACTTTCCTCCGGGATACTCATACCCCAGCACTCTTGCCGCCTTGTCAAAGCACTCGCCCGCCGCATCGTCGCGTGTACGGCCTATGACGTGGTAGTGGGTATAGTCCTTTACCTCGATGATATGGCTGTGTCCGCCCGATATCACCAGACAAAGATAAGGCGGTTCAAGGTCGGGGTGGGTGAGGTAATTTGCCGCAATATGACCTGCGATGTGGTGTACGGGTATCAGCGGCTTTCCCGACGACAGCGCCAGACCCTTAGCAAAGCTGATGCCCACCAGCAAGGCACCTATAAGCCCCGGGGCATAGGTCACGGCTATAGCGTCGATGTCGTCAAGGGTGCATTCCGCCTTCAGCAGCGATTCACGCACCACCCATGATATATTCTCGGCGTGTCTGCGCGAGGCTATCTCGGGCACTACGCCGCCGTACAGCCTGTGCTCGTCTATCTGGCTCGCCACCACATTCGACAGCACGGCTATGCCGTTGCCGCCCTCAACAACGCTTGCAGCCGTTTCGTCACAGCTGGATTCTATTCCAAGTATCTTCATTCAAAAGACCACCCTTATCATAATAATCAAAGTTCTGTCGGCATACCGCCCACGCACTGAATTATCTGTTTCTTGACCTGTTGCGGTCATTTCACTGCCTGTTCAATGAAAATGGGATAGCAGCCTTTAAGCTCAGCTGTGGGCTGACCGTCCGGTGTCACAGTATACATAGTCTTTTCTACCTTCATGAAAGGCTTGCCGCCCTTGTGACCCTCCACCAGCACCAGCCATGGAGCGCAGTCCGAATTTTTGGACACAAATTTCACACGTTTCGGCTCTATCCCGTTTCCGCGCATGGCGCACATTATGTCGCACAGACGCTCGGGACGGTTGCAAAGGCACAATCTTCCGCCGAATCTGAGTGACCTTTTCGCCGACGCACACAGGTCCTCTATCGAGCAAAGCAGCTCGTGACGGGCGTTTGCGGCAGTTTCGCTCTTATAGCCAGCACTCTCGCTGAAATAGGGCGGATTGCAGGTGATAAGATCAAGCTCTTTCTCGCTTTTCCATTCTTTGAGGTCGGCGCAGACGGCAGTCACGTTTTTGAGTCCCGATTTTTGTACAGTTGTATCAAAAAGCCGCGTACCCTCGGGGTCTATCTCAACGGCGATGACCGACTTCGGACGAAAGCGCTCATACATCACGGCGGCAACTATACCGCACCCCGAGCAAAGGTCCGCAACGCTGTCCTTGTGTCTCGGCGCAGCGAAATCCGCCAGCAGAAATGCGTCTGTGCCGAAGCGGTGCTTTGCTGAGATATGAAGCTCCACCGAGCCTATTTTTTCTATGGAAAGCCCTTGTATATTGTCCAGAGGTCATTCTCCCTTTTTCTTGAATTTTGTCATTATAAATGCATCCTCACGGGGGTTTTCGTAGAAATTCCTTCTGCGCCCAACCTGCGTGAAGCCGTGTTTTTCATAAAAGGCTATCGCAGTGCTGTTTGACACTCTCACCTCAAGAGTGAGACTTGAACAGTCACTGCACTCGGCAAGCGCCGCTTCGATAAGGGCTGTGCCTATGCCGTTTCTGCGAAAGGACTCCCTTACGGCGATGTTGTTTATTATCGCCACAGGCGGAGTGAGCCACATATTCACGAAGCCTGCGGCTTTTCCGTCGCAGTAGGCTATGAAAGTCCTTGAAAAATCAAGGCTTATCTCCTCATGAAACTGCTCCGCCGTCCAGGGACGGTCACTGAAGCATTCCTGCTCGATATCCGCCGCATCTGTGTAATTATCATCGGTCATGGGGACAAGCTGTGTCATTTTTTCTGCCCTCCGAGGTATGCCGAGTAGAGCTCACCTTTTGAGAAGCCTGTGACCTTAGCTATCTCACGGCAGGCATCGGCGGGACGCATACCGCTTTCTGCGAGCTTTGTGACCTGTTCGAGTGCCGACTCGATAGTGTCCGCTTTTTCGGACTGTTCTGTGTTGCCTTCGACTGCGAGGACAAACTCGCCTCTCGGTTCATTTTCCCTGTAGTATTCCACCGCCTGTGAAAGCGTGGTGCGGCGGACTTCCTCGTGCATTTTGGTAAGCTCACGGCAGAGCGCTATACGTCTGTCGCCCAAGAAGCCCAGCATATCGCTCAGTGTATTCACCAGCTTGTGGGGAGCCTCATAAAATATCAGCGTGTCGGTGCTGTCTTTTACAGAAGCAAGAACAGAACGGCGTTCTTTCTTATCTGCCGGCAGGAACCCGTGGAAAGCTATATGCCTTGTTGAAAGCCCGCTTACCGCCGCCGCACTCATTGCCGCAGTAGGTCCGGGCACTACTTTTACATCTATCCCCGCTTCGGCGCACTCACGCACCAGCATCTCGCCGGGGTCGGATATACACGGCATACCTGCATCTGTAACGATAGCCGCGTCCTCGCCCGAAAGCAGTCTTGCAGTGACACGCTTTCCCGCCTCGGCGGCGTTATGCTCATGATAGCTGACCAGCGGCTTTTTTATCTCAAAATGGTTGAGCAGCTTCGCCGTGACACGAGTATCCTCAGCACAGATAAAGTCAACGCTTTTCAGCGTTTCCACCGCACGGTAGGTCATATCGCCCAGATTTCCTATCGGCGTGCCTACTATATAAAGTGTTCCCATAAAATATCTCCGTTTCGGTATATCACTGACTCTCGATTATCCTCTTTGCCATATCCTCCAGCTGAAAATAAAAGTACAGCTCCGAGCATTCTCTGCGAAGTGCCGCAGCACCCTTCATGCCCTTGACGTACCATATTATGTTGTGGCGCATTTCCTTCATCGCCTGACCCTCGCCGATATCGTCTATCAGCAGCCGTGTGTGCCGAAGCATTATCTCCATGCGCTCTTCTACTGTCTTTTCGGGAAGCAGCTCGCCCGTTTCAAGATAATGGCACACCTCTTCAAATATCCAGGGGCGTCCGTAGCTGCCCCTTGCTATCATGACCAGGTCACAGCCTGTCTGTTCGTACATGGCACGGCATTTTTCCGGGGTATCCACGTCGCCGTTACCTATTACGGGAACGCTCACCGCCTGCTTGACCTGACGTATTATATCCCAGTCAGCTGTGCCCGAATACATCTGCTTTCTTGTTCTGCCGTGTACGGCTATAGCCGCAGCGCCCGCCTGTTCCATTCGTTTAGCGAACTCAACGGCGTTTATACTGTTTTCGTCCCAGCCCTTGCGTATCTTGACGGTGACGGGGCACTGAGCGTTTTTTACGGTCTCACGGACTATCGCTTCTGCGATGTCGGGGGTCTTCATAAGTGCCGAACCGCTTCCGTTACCAACTATCTTAGGAACGGGGCAGCCCATATTTATGTCTATGATGTCGGGCTTATAGGCGTTGAGCTTGTAAGCCGCCCTTGCGACAAATTCCGGCTCTTCACCGAAAAGCTGAAGAGCACAGGGTCTTTCACCGTCTGTAAGCCTGCACATCTCGGCAGACTTTTTATCACCGTAGCAAAGGCCCTTTGAAGATATCATCTCGCTTACGGTATATGCCGCACCGTAGCCGCGGCACATGAGCCTGTAGGCCCTGTCAGCTACTGATGCCATAGGTGCGAGCGCCGCCGACTTTTCTATCAGCACTCCGCCTATATTTATCTTTTCCATACACATACTCCTGACAAAAATACACTATGAGATAATTATAACACATCCACCGTTCAAATGCAAGTTTTTTTAGCAGTGCGGGAGAAAGAGCAAGCCCGAAAACAGCAGCGTGTACTGTTTTCGGGCAGATATCCGTGTTATTCTTTTTGACGGGGCAGGTCACTGTGCTTCAAACTCAACGACTGCGCCTTCCGAAACAAGTATCCCAAGATCCTCGCAGTGTTTTTTTGTCTGCTCTACCGACTCGGCAGCGGAGACCTTATCCTTATATGCCGCAGCAGCGTCTTCTTCATCTACCTTGCCTTTGCTTGGGAATACCTCAGTATTCTTCACCCCGTAGTAGTTTTTCATTCCGTTCGGTTTCTTTATTTCGATATAATACAGACTCATTTTACTCTCCTTCTTTCTGTTACGGTCGTATGACTGTATAAATATTATATGTCAGTTATTACATTTTGTCAAGCTATTTTTGTCAAAAAATCAAAAAAATACAATTTTCCCCTGATTTTTTATATGCGGCAGAAAAAACTTTGCAAATTTCCGCAAAACATCAAGACAAGGCAGAAAAAGTATGCTATAATTACTATAGTAACGTTACTGACGCTTTTTTACGGAGGTGAAGGATATGTCAAACAGCTTTGAAGTATTTGTAAGAGCGCTTGATACCATCGAGCAGAATCTTCAGAGTGAGATAACTCAGGAGCAGATAGCTTATGCCTGCTGCTGTTCACTGTCATCGCTGCAGAAGACCTGGCGCTGTGTCACTCACATGAGTATCAAGGAATACATATCAAAGCGCCGCCTGACTCTGGCAGGACGAGATATGCTGGAGAACGGACTTTCGGTGCTTGATACTGCAATGAAGTACGGCTACAATTCAAACGAGGTATTCACCCGTGCCTTCACCAAGGTCTGGGGGATGACGCCCTCAGCCTTCAAAAAAAGCTGGAAGGGCAGCTGCCTTCTGTATCCGCCGCTAAACCCCGAGTATACACAAGGAGATGAAATTGCAATGAACGTTAGGAAATATGATATCCGTGAATTTTATGATTACCTGAAAACTCAGTCTGATACATATGTACTGTGTTTTGACATAGTGGATCTTATGCCGATAAATCAGAACATAGGACGTGATATGGGCGACAAGTGCATACTTGAAACGCTCAGGCGCATAACCGAGGCAGCAGGCGAGGAGCGCATTTCACTGCGTATAGGCGGTGATGAGTTCGTTATGCTGACCGAATCGAAGGACCTCGACACTGCCGCCGCACTTGCCGATGAGGTACTGAAGCACAACGGTGAAAAGGTATCCTGCGGCAGCAAAGAAACAGCACTCTCACTGAGATGCGGCGTTATCAAGATAAGTTCAACGCCGAGGTATTCCACCCTTTACACTAACTTTACGAACGTCATCGAAAGAGTGCGTTCGACAGGAAAGGTCGAATTTCTGAAATAACAAAATGCCGTCACTGCTGTGTGGCGGCTTTTTTGTACGGCGGGAATCTAAAATATACAAAAATCACGCGCTGTACTGTAATAAGTTTATTACTATTTTTTTGAAAAAGGCTATTGACAATCTGTGAAAATATGTTATAATGAATATATGAACAATCGTTCATGTAAAGTGCGGAGATCTTGCTCTGCACTTTTAAACAAAGATTGCGTTAGTCTAAACTAACTAATTATAGGAGGAGAAAAGAGATGTTTCTTGAACTAAACGGCATTACCAAGCATTTCGGTGAGGGAGAAAGCCGTGTTGAGGTGCTCAAAGGCATAGACCTTGAGATACAGAAGGGTGAGATCTGCGTACTTCTGGGACCTTCGGGCTCGGGAAAAAGCACGCTGCTCAACATAATAGGCGGCATTGACAATGCAGACACGGGATACATAGCCATAAACGGTGAAAAGACAAAAGACATGAACGAAAAGGCGCTGACAAAATACAGAAGAAAGCACCTGGGATATATTTTTCAGCAGTACAACCTTATACCCAATCTGAACATAAAGGAAAATGTTGAGGTGGGAGCATATCTAAGCGACTCGCCGCTTGATGTTGATGACCTGCTGAAGACCCTGGGACTTTACGAGCACAGGCACAAGCTGCCTAATCAGCTTTCGGGCGGACAGCAGCAGCGCACGGCCATAGGGCGTGCCATTGTGAAAAATCCCGACATACTGCTCTGTGATGAACCTACGGGAGCACTTGACTACAACACCTCAAAGGAGATACTGAAGCTCATTGAGGAGGTAAACAAGAAGTACGGCAACACTGTGATAATGGTGACGCACAACGACGCCATAAAGAACATGGCTGACCGTGTGATAAAGCTGCGTGACGGCATGATAAGGAAAAACTATACCAACGAAGAAAAAATTGCCGCAGCAGACCTTGACTGGTAAAGGGGGGTAAATGATTTGAAAAGTCCCCTTATCAGGCGAATACCCCGTGAACTTAAAAGCGAGCCCGGAAAGCAGCTTGCGGTGTTTCTCTTCTTTGTACTGATAATAAGTGCGGTATCGGGGTTCATAGTATCGGCTGACAGCCTTAAAGAAGCCTACGACGAGACCTTTGAGAAGTACAACATAGAACACGGAAATTTCGAGCTCATGCAGAAAGCGGATGAACAGACCTTTTCGGATATAGAAGAAGAGGGAGATATCACGCTGTATGAGAATTTCTACAAACAGGAAGAAACAAAGGGCTTCGACAGCAAACTGCGCATATTCGGGCAGCGTGACGATGTTGACAGAGTGTGCCTTCTCAGCGGCGAGATGCCGTATGAGGAAAACGAGATAGCAATTGACCGTCTGTACGCAAAGAATCATGACCTTGAACGGGGCAGCGAGATAGAGATAGAGGGCGCTGTGCTGAAGGTCACGGGCATCGTTGCGCTTTCGGATTATTCCTGCCTTTATGAAAATCCCACAGACCTTATGTTCGACAACGACAAATTCGGCGTCGGCGTGATGTCGGCAAAGGGATTTGACAGTCTGCGTGAGGACAAGATACATTACTGCTATTCGTGGATGTACAATGACGGCAGACCGAAAGACGACACAGCCGCAAATGAACGGGCGGAAGAGCTTATAAAAGACATATCAAAGCACGCTGCAATGACGGGATTCATACCCGAATACAGCAATCAGGCGATTCATTTTTCGGGAAACGACATGGACGGCGACCGCACAAGCATCATGGCTTTCCTGTACATAACAGTCGGGATACTCGCATTTATATTTGCGATAACCACAGACATCACCATAACAGCGGAAGCAGGTGTGATAGGTACTCTGCGTGCTTCGGGATACACAAGAGGCGAGCTTGTAAGGCACTATCTGGTGCTTCCCATGCTGACGCTTATAACAGCGGCGGTCATAGGAAATGTGCTCGGATACACGTTCTTTGAAAAGTACATGGCCATGGCTTATCTCAACTCCTACAGCCTGACGGATTATCAGGTAAGATTCAGTCCCGACGCATTCATAATGACGACGGCTGTACCGCTGGTGATAATGTTCATCATAAACCTGGTCACGCTGACAAGGAAGATGAAGCTCTCACCGCTGAGATTCTTAAGGCACGACCTCAGCCGCAGAGGAAAGAAAAAGGCGTTCCGTCTGAACACGAAGATACCGATAATGACACGTTTCAGACTGCGTGTGATATTCCAGAATATGCCCAACTATATCACCATCGTCATAGGCACACTGCTTGCAAATGCGATACTGCTTTTCGGCAGCGTTTTCAATCCCATGCTTGAAAACTATCAGGATTCGGTTTCGGACAATATGCTGGCAGAATACATATACGTCACTAAAGTGCCTGTCGAAACATCAGTCAGCGGTGCTGAAAAGGGTGCTATGCTGAGCCTTGAAACTGTAGGAAACAAGCACGATGAGGACATATCAGTCTACGGCGTGGCAGACAAAAGCAGATACATACGCATAGACCACAGCAAGGACGGCGTTTTCCTTTCATCTGCATACCGTGACAAGTACGGCATCGATGAGGGCGATACTATAAAGCTGAAGGATAAATACTCAGACAAAAACTACACTTTCAATGTGAACGGATTCTATGACTACCCTGCTTCGCTGGCGGTGTTCATGGACATAGACAGTTTCCGCGAAGAATTCGAGCTTGACAGCGACTACGGCAACATATACTTTTCAAACAAGGAACTTGACGACATTGACGACAGCCTTATCGCATCAAAGATAACCCGTGACGACCTTACAAAGACATCACGGCAGCTTATGCGCTCCTTAGGCTCGATAGTTTCGATATACAAGTACTTCGGAGTCATAATGTTCGTACTGGTGATATATCTGCTCGCAAAGATAATCATAGAGAAAAACACACAGTCGATATCTATGACAAAGATACTGGGATATCTTCCCAAAGAGGTAAACTCACTGTATGTCACTCCGACAACACTCGTGACCATAGCGGCGATAATATTCACGATACCCTTTTCAAACTGGCTGATAGGTTTTATCATGAAAGTGATATTCATGAGCTATCCCGGATATTTTAAGTATGAGGTATCTCCTGTAACGCTGATAGGTTCGGGAGTTATAGGCGTTGTATCGTATATACTTGTTTCGCTGCTTCTCGGAAGAAAGGTAAAGAAGATACCCCTTGCAGAAGCGCTGAAAAACGCCGAGTAAACGAAGCCTTCCACCAAAAACCCCTACCATATAGAAAAAGAGCCGCCCGTGAAGATCTCACGGGCAGTTCTTGTTTGTATTACAGTTTTTTTACAAGCCTGAGGTAGAGAAATGATATCATCATAAGTGCCGCCGCCCCTGCAAGCAGCCACAGTTTGCTGACGCCTGTTTCAAACGAGAGCCCAAAGAGAAAGAACACGCCGAGCCTTGTTTTAAGAAAGAAATTAGCTGTGAAGTACAGCAGCGACGCCATATAGCCTATGACAGCGTTGCCGCCGACAGCCGAGCCTGCTACACCGAGCGAGCCGAGAAACAGCGCTGTAAAAAAGCCTCCGAAAAAGTGTGCGGGGGTCACTGTGCTTTCTCCGCTGACGAGTGCCGCAGTTATGATGCCGTAAAGCACTGCAGTGATGACCGTAAGATACATGATACGCATAGCACATACCGACAGGTATGACATTCGTCTGACACGCACCACGTCACGGATATCTTCGCTTTGCTCGGGAAGAAATACGGGAGTCAGAAGAAGTGCGCCTGCTAACGGCAGATACATTTCAAGCGGCTGTGCGGAGAGAGGGGCGCTGAGTGAAGTAAGGCTGAAGACCAACGGCACTGTAAATGTGAGTGCAGCAGCCGCAAGGATATGGGGAAGAGAATTTCGTTTAAGATTTATGTAAAGACATCTTAGATAGCAGCTTGCTTTCACCGAGTCTTCCCTCCCTTCTGAGGTTCCATACAAATACATACATCAAAGTGCACACAAGGCCGAGTGCCGTAAAGAACAGTCTGTTCTGTGCGAACACATTGATATTATCCATAAATCCCTTTCTGTCCATTTCTGTATTGTGGCGTATGACCAGATCAAACACGCCGAAATCACTGCTCATCGAACCCATTACCGCTGTCATGAACCATACACCGAACTGGATTATAACTACAGCTACCGCCGGGATAAGACCGGTCAGCAGCATATCAATGCCGGTTACTGCCACCGCAGTGGGAAGTATCCATATAAAAGAATATTTGAACATGGCAAAGGGGTCCATCATGGCAGGGTCATAGTACTGTGCCACACGGACATTTGCCAGAAATGCCGTGAAGATCACAGGCAGCATCTCGGCAGTGACAAGTGCCGCAAACCTTGCCATCACAAGCTTTACGGAAGAGATACGGCGTGAGAATATGAGCTGCTGCATTTTGCTGCGTCTGTCGGAGGAAAGGTATACCGTTATAAGGAACACGGGCAGCAAAACCATGAAAATGCCGTGATAATCACAGAAAAGTCTTGCATAGCCGTTTGTTATCCTGTCATCGTTGATAAGGCCGTTGTATTCGGCAAGGGCTTCCTCATAAGTCATCGGACCAAGAGAAAAATTGACCATTATCTCATCGGGGGAATACACCGAACCGCCGCCGAGTATATTGTCAGCCTCAGTCATGAGTGCGTGGAAATCGTCTATACTTACGTTGTCCAGCACACCAAGTTCGGGTACCACATACTGGTTATAGTCATCATAGCTGCATTCCACTTTAAGACCCGAGGCGTATTTATCAAGGTCGGTGATGCCCGTGAGCTTATTCAGTATGGCAGCTATCTTATCCTTGTCCGTGCCCTTGAGATGCACAGTATGAATAAAGCCGTAAGGGTAAGTAGTGTACTTGTTGTTGATATAATCATTGATAAGACTTGCTGTAGCTTCCTGTGTAAGGGTAGGCGGATCATCCACCACCATCATGCCGTAGTCGCCGCCGGGAACGGGAGGGTCGTAGCTTTTATAACTGAGTCCCATATCATGCCAGAACTGCGTGAAGAATGCAAAGAACACCTCTGCTGCGAAAAACAATATGAATATCTTAGAAAAGACTACTCTTCTGAGTTCTTTTACATACAGCATCATTCCTCACCTCCGAGATCGATACAGCCGTTTTTGAAAAGGCAGTAGATGTACGCGTCTTCAAGGCAGGGGGCTGTCTGTGCAGCGCCTGTTACATCGGGAGTACCCTCATGAACAAAGCGCACGGTGGTCTGTGAACCCTGCATCACCATACCGGTGACCGAATAAAGGCTTTTTATCTGCGGCAGGAAGCGTGATTCAATGGTAACGGTCCATACCTTGCCTTCAGCATCTTTCAGAAGATCCTTTACGTTGCCTGTCCAGAGTATCCTTCCTTCGTTCATGACCGCCGCCATCTCACAGGAGGCTTCGATATCACCGACGATATGCGTTGACAGTATAACTATCCTGTCCTCAGCCACCTCGCCGAGAAGATTTCTGAAACGTATCCTTTCTTCGGGGTCAAGGCCTGCTGTAGGTTCGTCAACTATCAGCACCCTCGGGTCATGAAGAAGTGCCTGCGCTATGCCGAGTCTGCGCTTCATTCCGCCGGAAAGTTCCTTTACCTTTTTTCTGCGGTGTTTTTCAAGATTCACTTTCTTCAAAAGCATATCAGCACGTTCTTTTCTCAGCGCCTTGTCCATGCCCGACAGCACTCCCAGGTAGTCAAGGCATTCCTCGACTCTCATAGTGGGGTACATGGAAAAATCCTGCGGAAGATATCCCGTCATTGTGCGTATTTTCTTTGTTTCCTCTATGGGTACGCCGCATACCGTGATAGTGCCGCTGTTTTTCGGGTGAAGCGCTGCAAGAGTCTTCATAAGCGTTGTCTTGCCTGCGCCGTTTCTGCCGAGAAGTCCGAACATACCCTTTCCTATGGTAAGGTCTATATTTTCCAGGGCTGTCTTTGAACCGTATTTTTTGCTCACGTTTCTTATTTCTATTTTGTCATCCATAATGTTGTCTCCTCCCGAAATATAAAAGATCACAGCACTGTTTCTCCTGCTGTGATCTTATAATAATCTATAAATTTCAACTTTTTATCAACTCGTGGGAAAAAATTTTTGCAGTAACTTTTCCGCCGCCGTCTGCGCCGTTTTCTATGCGCAGTTCTCCGCCCTGTTTTTTGCAAAGTATCCTGCATATATACAGACCCAGTCCGAAATGCATATCGGGATTCTGCTCGCCTCTGAAAAAGGGCTTTGACGCATTTTTCAGCGCTTCGTGAGAAAAACCCTTGCCGTCATCGCAGACAGTCACATAAAGCATATCACCCGAGGTGCCTGCGGAAACAGTTATGCGGCTTTCGGCATATCTGACAGCGTTTGACACAAGATTCTCATACACCTGCATAAACAGCTCGCTGTCGATATATACTTCATCATCTGCGCCTTTATCCGCCGTAAATGAAAATTCCATATCGCCGCAGACAAGTTTTCCCGTATCCTCAAGTGACGCACATATATCCACGAATTTCGCCGAACGCCGTGCGGGAGAGATATCCTCAAGTTTCTGAACGGCGTTCATTTTTTCCGTATAGTTGGTCAGCCTTGTTATCTGAGCTCTCATCTTTTCAAGTATCTCTGCACGTTTTTCCTCAGACAGCTTTCCGCCGTAGTTTCCAAGCAGTTCGACATATCCCGAAAGAACAGTCAGCGGAGTTCTCAGGTCATGGGAAAAAGCCGCAGACAGCCTTTTTCGCTCTTCAAGGGTGTGCCATATATCAAGATTGCTGTCAAAAAGTTTCTGACGCATATCCTCAAAAGCGCCGCAAAGCACCCCGAGTTCGTTTTCCTTATCGTACTTTACATGAAAATCAAGCTCGTTATCCGCTATCTTCTTTGAGGCATCCATGAGAATGGATATTGGCTTTTTAAGCTCACGGGCATAAAAGATATACCCTGCCGCAGACACACAGAAGATGACCCACAGCACGCTCATAACATTACCTGCATTTTCAGCGGCAAATGAAAGAAACTGCCAGCCGTTCCTGACCCATTCCACATTGCCGTCACTGACCTTCACTTCCTGTATCGGGTAGTAAAAGTCGTATATGCTTC
>CADBTD010000271.1 GCA_902797535.1 uncultured Ruminococcus sp.
GTGCATTATACCTTTGACTCGCTTGCGAAGGAACTGAACGATGAATACAAGGTAGTGATAGTCGAGCCGCTCGGATACGGGCTCAGTGACCAGACCGATACTGAGCGTACCGTTGAAAACTATTGCCGTGAACTTCACGGATTGATGAATTATCTCGGATATGATAAATATACGCTTATCGGTCATTCGATGTCAGGGATATATATGACCTGCTATTCAAACGAATATACCTCGGAGGTGGAGGCTGTGATAGGCATTGACGAATATGTACCGCACATGAGGGATATCAAGGACTGCGCACCCGAAACTCAGCAAACGGTGTGGAACATAAGCCGATGCTATATTTTCCTGGGTCTTGACAGACTTATGCCTACCTATGACCGTGAGTCCGCAAAGCAAAAGATACCTACGCTCACAGATGAGGAAGCAGACCTGTTCGTCGCAATGGATAAGACCATTCCCGCAAATAAAACTCAGATGAACGAGATAGGTCATACGCCGGAAAACGTCGATAAATGCTATGATATGAAGATACCCGAAAGCATACCCGTATTGCAGGTGCTTTCAAAGGATAACTGTGAAACGTATCCCGAATACATCAAAATGCATGAGGATATCACTGCAAATCCTCAAAGCAGAACTGTCGCAATAGACGGCGGACACTGCCTTTACTTTTATAATTTAGACGGTCTGGTCAATGAAATAAAGAATTGGAAACACTAATAGGGGGAAAACAAACATGAAAAAAGCGTTGAAAATAACAGGAAAGATACTGCTCGGTCTACTGATAATACTTGCGGTATTCCTTATAATAATGACTATATACAATCAGATAATGCTGAGAAAGAACAGATCACTTTACGAAACGCCTCTCGGACAGCTTGTTGAGGTGGACGGTCACAATATGAGCATCTACACCGAAGGCGAGGGCGAACACACTATCGTGTTCATGTCGGGTTGGGGCACTCCCTCACCGATACTGGATTTCAAGCCGCTTTACAGCAGGCTTTCCGATGAAAACAGGATCGTCGTTGTCGAAAAGTTCGGCTATGGTTTCAGTGATATTGTGGACGGCGAAAGAGATTTTGATACCATACTTCGTCAGGACAGAGAAGCTCTCAAAAAAGCCGGTATCGAAGGACCATATGTGCTGTGCGCCCATTCCTTTTCGGGATATGAAGCAACACTCTGGGCACAGAAATACCCCGACGAAGTAGAGGCTATAGTCGGGCTTGATATGTGTACAGCAAACAGCAAAAGCGAGGAGCTTTACAAAAAAGAGCAGAGTCTTATGAAGCTTGCTATCGGGATAAATAAATTTGAAAAAGCAACAGGACTTTTACGTTTGGGAAGTCTCGACCAATCCGGGACGCTGACAGAGGAAGAAAATAATATATACACCGAGATGTCCTGTCACAATCTGCTTAACGAAACGATCATGAACGAAGGCAAACAGGATATCGAGAGGGCGGTAAATGCAGAGATAAACGGTTCTGCGCTGCCGACTGTACCAATGATACTGTACCTTTCTCCCGACAGCACACAAGCCGATGAAAGCTGGGAAAAGGGCGCACAGGCAATGGCAGATGCATCGGCAAACGGCAGACTGATAAAGCTGGACTGCGGTCACTATGTTCATGACTTCGAGTATGAACGCATAAGCGCGGATATAAAAGAGCTTATCGCAGAGCTTGATAAATAAGGAGCTGATACAATGAAAAAAGCAGGCAGGATATTCAAACGCACAGGCATTATCATTCTCGTACTTATCGCGGCGTTCTTTATCGTAAGGTTTATCGGCAAGACGATAAACAGCAGAACGCCCGACGGCGGCATAAACGAATCTATGCTTGTGGATATAAACGGCACGAAGCAGTGGATAAACATCTACGGGCAGGACAAGGATAATCCCGTTCTGCTGTATCTGCACGGAGGACCCGGTTCCGCAACAAGCCATTTTGACTATGCGTTCACAAGAAAATGGAGCGATGTTTATACGGTGGTAACGTGGGATCAGAGAAACTGCGGAAAAAGCTATGACACCTCAAAGACAGATACCATAACCGCTGACATCATGATGCAGGACGGCAAGGAAATGACCGAGTATCTGCTTGACTATATGGGCAAGGAAAAGATAACTCTTCTGGGACATTCCTGGGGTTCACTGTTCGGCGCAAACCTGGCTCTTGAATATCCCGAATACTACGATGCTTTTATCGGCACGGGACAGTTCATCGACGATCAGGAGAATGAAAAGAGGCTTTACGAAGCGGCGCAGAAGTGGAGCGAGGGCGACGAAGAGGGAAAGGCATTGCTTGAAAAATGGTCTCCCGACAATGCAGATACAGTGGAGGCTCTTATGGCAAGAAAC
>CADBTD010000272.1 GCA_902797535.1 uncultured Ruminococcus sp.
CTCATCGGCAAGTACCACCTGCACCACACCTTCTGGTGCTTCAACGCAAACAGCGGAGATACAGGCGGACTTGTGCTTGACGACTTCAAGACATGGGACGATGAGAAGTACAGCTTCGTCAAGAAGGTACTGTGGCAGGAAAACGGCAAGTTCGTTGGCCTTGACCATGAGATACCCTTAGGCGACAACGGCATCACTCTAAAAAAAGCCAAGGGCCTGTCAACCAAGTGATATAAAAGCTCTGTTCGTACCATTCGGACAGAGCTTTTTGTGTTGATCATGCACAATTATGCACGATAAGCAGCTTGTAATATTTGTTTATATATACAAAATGCAAAGAAAACTGTGCAAAGCTATTGACAAGTAAACTTGTCAGTGATATAATATGATCATGACAAGAAAACTTGTCGGAAAGTGACAAGCAAACTTTGCAAAAGAAATAATGGAGGCATAATTATGAACAAGGAAGAATTACTCGCAAAAAGCAGACAGGACAATGAAGGAAATGACCCCGTAGCACTCGATATCAAGGCTAAGGGACTTCAGTTAGGCGCAAAGACAGGCATAACGATGGCATTTGCCCTCTACTTTGCAGACCTTGCATTCTTTGATGTGCGCAACTACGGCTACTACAGCGTGTTCGCTGCTTTTCTCACAGCTTTCTGGGGCTATAAGGCTTCACGCACAAATTCAGCAAGGATAAGCATCGCCGCAGGTCTCATGGGCTTTGTTACCATAGCTTCTCTCATACTTCATTTTACAGGACACGGTGCGTAAATCATGGAAGAATCACTGGTACTCAGAAATAATCTCAAACAGATACGCCGTGAAAAAAAGCTGTCGCAGGACGAGCTTGCAAAAATGGTGGGCGTATCAAGAAATACCATAAGCTCGATAGAAACAGGACAGTTCAGCCCTACCGCAAAATTGGCACTTATACTTTGTATCGCTCTCGATAAGAAATTTGAAGATCTGTTCTACTTCGATTGAAAAACATACAAAAATCATACCGCCGCTTTAAAGTGTTTGCCTGTTTAAGTGAACAAATAGTTAATATTGTTTGTATACTATTGAAATTTCACAGCAAAGGGTTTATAATATAGATAAGCGGCTGTATGTTGCCGGAACAAACTACGAAAGAAGGACTTTGTATGTTAGACATCAGGATCGAACGTACTGCAACACCTAAGGAAAAACCTACCGACGAGACCAAGCTGGGCTTTGGTCATATCTTTACTGACCATATGTTCGTCATGAACTATGACACCGGACTTGGCTGGCACGACGCAAGGATCGTCCCCTACGGCGAGATATCCCTTTCGCCTGCGGCAATGTGCCTGCACTACGGACAGGAAATATTTGAGGGACTCAAGGCTTACCGCACCGCTGACGGCAGTGTGCAGCTTTTCCGCCCCGATGAGAACTTCAAGAGAATGAACGTTTCCAACGAGAGAATGGTAATACCTAAGGTCAACGAAGAAGACTGCCTGCAGGCTCTCAAGACCCTCATCAAGCTCGAAGAGGACTGGGTGCCCCATACCGAAGGCGCTTCACTGTATATAAGACCTTTCATATTCGCTACCGACCCCTATGTCGGTGTACGTCCCGCAGATCACTACCTGTTCATGATAATCCTCTCACCCTCGGGCGCATACTACTCCACAGGCCTTAACCCCGTTAAGATCTACGTTGAAAGCAAGTATGTAAGAGCAGTACGCGGCGGTACAGGATTCGCTAAGACCGCAGCTAACTACGCTATCTCCCTCAAGGGTCAGCAGGAAGCTCACGATCAGGACTATGAGCAGGTGCTCTGGCTCGACGGCGTTGAGCAGAAGTACGTCGAAGAAGTCGGCTCTATGAACATCTTCTTCGTTATCGACGGCGAGGTGATCACTCCTCAGCTCACAGGCTCGGTACTTCCCGGTATCACCAGAAAGTCGGCTCTTGAGATCTGCAAGAAGAAGGGCTATAAGGTATCCGAGCGCCGTATCTCCATCGAAGAGATCGCCAAGGCTTACGACGACGGCAAGCTCGACGAAGTATTCGGCACAGGCACAGCCGCAGTTATATCCCCTGTTGGTCACCTCAAGTGGGGCGATAAGATCATGACTATCAACAACAACGAGATAGGACCTATCTCTCAGATGCTCTATGATACCATGACAGGTATCCAGTGGGGCAAGATACCCGACGAGTTCGGCTGGATCGTCAAGATCTGAATATGATCCCGTAAATATAAGTCCGAAAGCGTTTTTTCAGATGCTTTCGGACTTTTTATATACCGTTAAAGGAAGTGACTTATGAAGATAACTCAGACAGATATAGACGGCGTTTTTACTCTGCATTATGAAGACAGACGCATGACAGTACGCGGAAGCTCCTTTACCATGTACGATAAAGCCGCACTCGAAAAGGCAGAAATATCCTTTGTCCCCGCCGCGCAGAAACTCTACTTCTCACAGAAACAAGGCACGCTTTACGGCATACACTTTCAGAAAGGTCCCTCCGCCGCAGACAGACTTTTCTTCTGCATACACGGACGCGGCATCGACTATGCGGTAGACCTGCGCCCCGACTCTCCCACTTTCCTGAAATGGACCTCCTGCGAAACAAGCGCCGAAAACGGCGTTCAGATGTTCGTCCCGAAAGGCGTTGGACATATCTTTGTCTCACTTGAAGATGAAACAGAAAATATCATGCTGAGCAGCAGCCCCATCGACTCCGCGAGCCGCTGCTGTATACGTTATGACGACCCGGAGATAGCCGTCAGATACCCCGATATCCCCCTGACCATAGCACCCCACGACCTCGATGCTCCCCTCCTTTCCGAAAGCGCACTTTTCCTCTGACATATCAGACTGAAAATTTGCTGTCAGTTCACATTTGCTCACAGCTAAAATGCTATAATGTATATATCGGAAAGGACGTGCAGACCCTTTATATACAGTATTTTCCAACGGAGGAAAACTATGGACAGCTTCTATATAGTAAAAAACGGCTTCGCTGCGGCGATCACCGTTGAAAACAGCGCATTTGAAGGCGTAAAAAGAATAGCCGCAGTCGTGGCGGATGACATTTTTTCCGCAGGCGGCGCAAGACCCGCAGTAAATGACACTTTAAGCGGTGAAAGCGCAGTGCTTTTTGCAACACAGGGCATGAGCCCTCTTCTCGAAAAGCTCGAAAGATCAGGCAAAACAGACCTCAGCGGCATAAAGGGCAAGCGTGAGGTGTTCCTTATCCAAACGATAGATGCCCCCTTTGAGGATATGCCTCAGCTGAAAAAACTGCTGGTGGTGGCAGGCAGCGACAAAAGAGGCACGATCTACGGAATGTTCCGCATTTCCGAACTTTGCGGTGTATCGCCCCTCGTTTACTTCGGTGACGCTGCCCCCGAAAAGAAAGACACCATTGAGATAAAGCTCGAAAAACCATATATATCAAAAGAACCGTCGGTAAAGTACAGAGGCTTTTTCATCAACGACGAATGGCCGGCTTTCGGAAACTGGGCGACCGAAAAATTCGGCGGCATCAACGCTAAAGCCTATGAAAAGATATTTCAGCTGCTCCTCAGATTAAAGGGCAACTACTTCTGGCCCGCTATGTGGAATTCCAGCTTCTCCGAAGACGGCCCCGGTCTTGCCAATGCCGAACTTGCCGACTGCTACGGAGTTATAATGGGCGCTTCGCATCACGAGCCTATGTGCAGGGCAGGCGTTGAATGGCAGAGAAAATTCCGTGAGTACGGCGATGACAACAGCTGGAGCTTTATCTCCAACGCCGACGCCATAACACGCTTCTGGGAGGACGGGATACTGCGCAACAAGCCCTTTGAAAACGTCATAACCATAGGTATGCGCGGCGAGAGCGACTCAAAACTCATGCCCGAAGACGCAACGCTCAAAGACAACATAGATGTCATCAAAAAGGCTATCCTCACCCAGAACGCCCTCATAAAGAAGCATATCGGTGAAAACGTGCCGAGAATGCTGGCAATATACAAGGAAGTCGAGGACTATTACTTCGGTGACGATACCTGCGAGGGTCTGAAAGACTGGAGCGAGCTTGATGATGTTATCTTCCTGCTAAGCGACGACAACTTCGGAAACCTCAGAGCACTCCCCACCGAAGAGACCCGTGACCATAAGGGCGGCTACGGTATGTATTACCACTTCGACTATCACGGCGGCCCCATAAGCTATGAGTGGGTCAACACCAACCGCCTTACCAAGACCTGGGAGCAGATGTCCCAGGCTTATGAGTCGGGCGTGCGTGAGATGTGGATAGTCAACGTGGGCGACCTTAAAGGCAACGAATACCCCCTCAGCTACTTCATGGCACTGGCATATGATTTCGAGGGCATGGGAAGCAGCGCCCCCAACAAGACCGCCGACTTCGCAGAAAAATGGGTGGACACCCAGTTCGGCGGCCGCCTTTCCGACAGACAGAAAAAGGATATGCTTTCCGTCATAAACGGCTACACCAAATGGAATTTCATAAGAACTCCCGAATCTATGACCGAGGGTCTTCTCGCACCTGTGGCTTTCCGTGAATGTGAAAGAGCAGCAGATGAAGCCGGCGCACTTCTTGAAACAGCCGAAAGGCTCAACAGCGAGCTTTCCGGCGAGGCGCTCGATACCTACCACAGCATGATATACTACCATGCGGCGGCATCGCTCAACCTCGTGCTTATGTACGCCGAGGCAGGTCTTAACAAGGAACTTGCGGCAAG
>CADBTD010000273.1 GCA_902797535.1 uncultured Ruminococcus sp.
AACATCTATATCGATTATAGGTTTTGCAGAAAGACCATGAACAGAAGTACTCCCTACGTGTTCAATGCTAAGAGCAAGCTCTCCCAAAACCGTATCCAGCTCAGTCTTTATTTTTTCAAATTCGTTCTTCCACCCACTGTTATACGGTTCGACGATTATATGTTTTTTGCTCATGATAAATAACTCTCCTGTTAATTTCTTATGATCGATGCTATTACGCAGCTTCGCGGAGCAAGTTCCAGATAATTCCCCTGCCTGTGGATCAAAGCGTTATAATCGGTATTTTTTTTATGCGGGACATTGGTATAAAAGTCTATTTTCCATTCGTAACCGTCAGGCAGTTTTGGCAGCTCTACACGGCATTGTTCCCAATAGGCATTAAAAGAAACAAAGACAGCATCTTCATTTCCTTTTTTATCGCATCCCGCAAACATTATACCTATAACATGATCATCGTTTTTAAATTGATCATTCCACGCCCATGTATTGTGTATACTTATATCAGGAAAACCAAGTGATGATTTTTCGGTTTTGTGCCTTATAACAGTATGCTTTTTTCTGTAAGCGATAAGATCCTGAACATAGTCGTGTATTTCCTTATACTTTTTAAGTCTTGTCCAGTCAAGCCATGATACTTCATTATCCTGACAGTAGGCGTTGTTATTACCGAACTGTGTATTGCAGAATTCGTCACCCGCATAGAACATTACTGCTCCCCTGCTGCATAGCAGCGCAGTAAAGGCATTTTTGATCATTCTCATGCGAAGATCATTTACTTGTTTATCATCAGTTTCGCCCTCAAATCCGCAGTTCCAGCTTGTTACACTGTTGTCACCGTCTGTATTATCCCAGCCGTTAGCTTCATTGTGCTTAACATTATACGAATACAGATCATACATGGTAAAACCGTCATGACAGGTAAGGAAATTGACCGAAGCATTATGTCCTCGCTTTTCTGGCGGATAAAGATCGGCCGAACCTGTTATTCTCTGAACTGCCTGCCACGCCATTCCATTATCGCCTTTCAGAAAACATCTCAGATCATCTCTGAAACGACCGTTCCACTCTGCCCAGCGATTCCATGACGGAAAACTGCCCACCTGATACAGTCCGCCTGCGTCCCATGCTTCAGCTATAAGCTTTACACCGCTAAGAATAGGATCATATGCAATTGTTTTGAGCAATGGCGGGTTCTCTATCGGTGTTCCATCTTCACTGCGGCCGAGAATAGAAGCAAGATCAAATCTGAAACCGTCGACACGATATTCGATCACCCAGTATCTCAGACATTCAAGAATAAACTGCTGCACTATCGGGTGATTGCAGTTCATTGTATTGCCGCATCCGCTGAAATTGACATACTTTCCGTCGGGGGTAAGCATATAGTAAACGCTGTTGTCAACACCCTTGAAAGAAAAAACGGGTCCGTCTTCATTTCCCTCCGATGTATGGTTGAACACAACATCAAGAAATACCAGTATACCGTTTTCGTTACAGGTCCTGATTAGATTTTTAAGTTCGTCACCCTCATGGTTGTATTCGATACTTGAGGCATAGCTTGTATTCGGGGCAAAAAAGCAGGTAGTATTATAGCCCCAGTAATTCATAAGCAGATTACCTCCGTGATGACGCTCTTCATACAGTTCGTCAAATTCAAATACAGGCATCAGTTCAATAGCATTTACACCAAGCTTTTTCAGATACGGTATCTTTTCAGCGACCCCGTTGAATGTGCCCGGATTTTTAACTCCCGATGTAAGACTGTTTGTAAAACCTCTTACATGAAGCTCATATATAACAAGATCACTGAAAGGAACGTTTTTCTTTGTAAAAGTACCCCAGTCAAACTTATCTGTACAGACTCTTCCGTGATAGCAGTCGCTGACACTCGATTTTTTTCCCCACACGCTCTGACCGGTAACAGCACGAGCGTACGGATCAAGTATATTTGTCTTATTATCAAATAATAGTCCCCTGCCGGGATCATATTCTCCGGAAAATCTGTAACAATACTCTATCTCATATATATCAAGCCCATATATCATTATTGACCATGTATCACCTATTCTGTAGCTGTCAGGGATAGGAATCACAGCAAAAGGTTTTTTTGCACCTCTCTTGAATAAAACAACAGAGCATCCTGTGGCATTTGATGAATGTATTGTAAAATTTACAGCTTTCAGCATTGCTGAAGCACCGTTAAGAGTATAAATACCCGGTCGGCATTCAAATCCTGAAATAATGTCTGTAGCTTTATAAGTGGCGGAATTTTTCATAATGTGACCTCCTGTATTAATACTATATATTTATTATAACTTATTTTATGTAATAATTCAATCGTATAAATGTATGAAAAATATATTTGCTATTTGTAGGAAAAGCCACTAAAAAGGTTAATTAACAAAATTCAGCCTACAAAAAAAGCCCTATATTAAAACAGAGCTTTTTAGTGTTTACTGTCATAGAAATTGTCAACCGATGGATAGTCCTATCATTATTTAAGATCTTCTCTGATGAAATTTGTAAAAGCCGGAGATTCAGTTTCCGGCAATCCGAACTTTTCTTTTCCGAGAGCTATAGATTTTAAAAGGAAAGACATATTTTTTGCGAGAACTCTCATAGTCTTCAGACCCTCAGCATCAAATGCCGCTTCACCCTGAGCTGTGCCGTGAACACTGTTCCAGTAGCAGCTTGATGCTATCGGCATACCACTTATCGTAAAGTACTTATTAAGCTCATCAAAGGTCGATGAACATCCGCCTCGTCTTGATATAACCACACTTGCTCCAACCTTCATTGTCTTGTCAAAATGTGAACTGTAAAACAATCTGTCAAGACAAGCGATAAGAGTTGCATTAGCTGATGCATAATACACGGGAGAAGCAACTATAAGGCCGTCTGACGCTTTGAATTTTTCGGAAATCTCGTTTACTGCATCATCAAATACACATTTTCCCAACTCGCCGCATCTGTTACAGGCAATACAGCCTCTGATAGCTTTATTGCCTATTGTACAGACTTCGGTATCTATTCCTTGAGCATCAAATACCTTTACTAATTCTGAAATGGCAATTTCTGTATTTCCGCCATGTCTCGGACTTCCATTAAGTATAAGTACTTTCATAAAAACACCGTCTTTCATTAATTTTATTTGATTATATCACAGATTTTATCAAATGTAAAGTCATTATACACATAAAAAACAGACTGTGAGTCTGATCTGAACATCACAGTCCTGAAATATAACTATTTATGATCCACTGAATAATTGGTCATATTGTTCATGAGCGAATGAATCGGGTTTGCGTGTTCCGTATATCATAGAGATCAGCTTGCAAAATGTTTTCTCTATATCATCACATTCAAGAATAACATCTATATCCTGCCCATTATTTCTAAGCACTTTAAAAAGCCCGTTACTGCAAAAGATCTGCATACAACCATATCCTGCACCAAGAAATCTGAAAGAACGCGGCATATTTTTAAACGGTTCACGCTCAAGAACAGTTTCAAGTGCAGAGATCAGTTCCTCACACAATTGTGCATCGTTGTCACTCATATTATTAAGTTCTTCTAATGGAGCATAGTTCATAATAGAGTTCTCCTTTAAAGTGGTTCAAGTCCATTAAGATCATACGGTGTTTTCTGATAAACACAATGATTCAGCCAGTTTGCATACATAAGATTAGCGGAACAACACCAGTTGAATCTCGGAACGGCTTCTGTATTGCCATATGGAAAATAATGCTTTGGCTTGAATGGTTTTATACCTTTATCAAGATCACGTTTGTATTCTTTTGCAAGAGTATCTCTGTCATATTCCCAATGACCGAACAAATAGATCTGACGCTGAGATATATCTGAAACGATGTGAACGCCTGCCTCTTTAGATTCGGCAAGTATCTCAAGTGAATCTATCTTTTGTATGTCTTCTTTTCTGACTTCTGTGTATCTTGAATGAGGACAGAAAAAAGTATCTCCGAAACCTTTTAACAACGGATGACTCTGATCAAGTGCCTTGTGAAGAAATACTCCTGACATTTTTCTTGAAAGCAAATATTTCGGAATACCATAATGATAATATAGTCCTGCCATAGCACCCCAGCATATATGGATCGTAGAATATACATTGGTCTTGCTCCATTCAAAAACATCACAAAGCTCATCCCAATAATCGACATCTTCATAGTCCATTTGCTCAACAGGAGCACCGGTTATCAGAAGACCGTCATATTTTTGATCTTTTACTTCGCTGAACGGCTTGTAGAATTTCAGCATATGTTCCTGAGGAGTATTTTTCGGAACGTGACTTGTCTGGATAAGATCAATATCAACATGAAGCGGAGTATTGGAAAGAAGACGTAAAAGCTGAGTTTCAGTGGTGATCTTATTAGGCATAAGATTCAATATTGCAATTTTCAAGGCACGAATATCCTGATGTTCTGCGCGGTCATCAGGGATAACAAATATATTTTCCCGTTCAAGTGTTTCAAATGCGGGAAGGTTATTAGGTATCTGTATCGGCATTTTATACTGACCTTTCTAAAACTATAGTATTATTTCATCTTTATATTATAGCATTTATTTCAGAACATTTCAAGAGCATACCTGCCTATTTAACGATTATTTACAATTGAAATTTTAAAAAAAATTATTAACTTCTCGCATAGGGGTTGATTAAAAATACATTTTATAGTATAATATATAGGTAACGACATACAGCTAAAAAAATGACCTTTCGGAGAGTTGATATAAAAATGAAAAAGCACAACAATCCATATCTATATGCGGGTCTTACAGCTATAAGCGTCATTGTTGTTGCAATGCTGCTCGTATTCATTATTTTCAGGCACAAAGAGCTGGCACATCTTGTAAATATTGTTTCTACGATACTTCAGCCATTTGTTATCGGCGGTATACTTGCATATCTCCTTACGCCGATATGCAACAAGGCAGAACGTTTTTTCACAAAAATACTGCCCGACAAACCAAGCAAACCTAAAATGATCACATTTCTCGGAGTATTTACAAGTGCTGCTTTTGCGATACTGATAGCGGCTATCCTTGTATTGTTGATCGTTCCTGCAACATTCAACAGCATTGTACAGCTTATAAAAGCACTTCCTGACTATGTCATGAATGTCATCAGCTGGACAAATGATAAATTAAAGGATTATCCGAATATAAGCAGATATGTACTTGACGCAGTAGACCGTATATCAGAAGCGATCAATGAACGTATCACTAAGCTTGACCTGTCTTCAGGCAATACTACAGACATGATACAGCACGTTCAGAATGCATTGACCGGTCTCGGAAGCGGTATAAGCATCGTTTTTAAAGTGGTGTTCAATACTCTTATAGGTTTTATCATTTCGATATATCTGATCAATTCAAGAAAAATGTTTGCAAGACAGGCTAAAATGACATTATATGCTGTGTTCAAGCCTGAAAAAGCAGATGTGATCTTTGATGAAGTATTATTTGCCGACAAAATGTTCAGCGGATTCTTCCGCGGCAAGGTACTTGATTCAACTATTGTCGGAATGATCTGCTTTATAGTATTGAAAATCATGAATATTCAGGACGCAATGCTTATCAGCGTGATAGTGGGTGTGACCAATATCATTCCCTTCTTCGGACCTTTTATCGGTGCAATACCCTCTGCACTTCTGATTTTTGTAACAGATCCTAAAAAATGCCTTTATTTCTGCATTTTCATACTTGTATTGCAGCAGTTTGACGGTAATATACTCGGACCGAAATGCATGGGAAGCAATATAAACCTTTCAGCATTCTGGGTACTCTTTGCAATACTGTTTTTCGGCGGATTATTCGGATTTATGGGAATGCTTCTCGGCGTTCCGATGTTTGCTGTTGTTTATGACATACTTAAAAAGATCATATTCAATAAACTGAGAAAAAACGGAAAAGAAGAACTGATAGCCGAGCATGAATCTGCAGCGAAAACGCCGCCTGTTCCAAAAGCAAAAAGACCTGTCAACAGACCAAGACCTATAAATCAAAAGCCTCCTGTACCTGTAAGAGAGCATATCAGTACAGATAAATCACAACAGAATAAGTAAAATAATAAAGCATATATCCGTTTTTTCATTGGATATATGCTTTTATTATGAGCAAAAGTAATTATTTGACAGTTTTTTGTTTAATTTGCGAAACCTTGCGGAAATGCCTTGAATAATCTTTTTTATTGTGGTATACTTTAATTATATATTAACTATAAGCCCGAAAGGACAGTTATATGAAAAATAAAAATAAAGAACAATTCAAGAGAGTTTTGAAATTGTTTGCGGCATTTGTAATTATTGGTTTATTCGGCTTCTGTTTTTCAAAAGTATGGAATTCTCAATATAACCAGGATATGCGCGAGAGATTCTATTACTACGGAAATGTTCTGATGCTGATAGTCTATGTGGTCATCTATATATTCAGCTGCAGCAGTTTCAGTGCTTTCAGAGTAGGATATTATCGTACTCCCAGTCTGTTCGGTTCACAAACACTAAGCATACTTTTTACAAACACTATCACCTTTATTGAAATTAGTCTTATCAGCCACGGAAGACTTTCTCCCGGGCCAATGGTAAGACTGACATTTTTGGAATTGATCATAGCGGCGTTATGGAGCATTCTTTTCACAAAGCTCTATGCAAATATTTATCCGCCGCGAAAAATGCTCATTATTTACGGTAATTCAAGTGCAAAACGACTTGCCAAAAAAATGAACAGCCGTGTTGACAAATATATTATCTCAGATTCAATAAGCTGCGACGAAAGCATAGATAAGATCAAAGATAAGATATTGAAAAATCAGGCAGTTGTAATAAGTGATATCCCCAGTGATATGAAAAATCAGCTTCTTAAATTTACTTTTGAGAATGATATAAGAACTTATCTCAATCCCAAGCTTTCGGATATACTTGTAAGAGGCGCAGATGAATGTAATCTGTTTGATACTCCCCTGCTTCTTTGCAGAAATGACGGACTTTCGGCTGACCAGCAGTTTGTAAAAAGAATAGTTGATATTCTGTTTTCTCTGATGTTCATAATTGTGGGATCACCATTTCTTATCGGCATTGCGTTAGCAATAAAACTATACGATCATGGCCCGGTACTCTACAAGCAGGAACGCTTGACAGAGGGAGGCAAAGTATTCAATGTGTATAAATTCCGCAGTATGATAGTAAATGCAGAAAAAAACGGTGCGCAGCTTGCGGATAAGCATGATGACCGAATAACACCGATCGGTAAATTTATAAGACGTATCAGGTTTGATGAGCTTCCTCAGTTGTTTAATATACTAAAGGGTGATATGTCATTTGTGGGTCCGAGACCTGAACGCCCCGAACTTGCTGCAAAATATGAAAAGACAATGCCCGAATTCAGATTCAGACTTAAAGTAAAAGCAGGTCTTACAGGATATGCGCAGGTCATAGGCAAATACAATACGACTCCCTATGATAAATTAAAGCTCGACCTTATGTATATACAGCACCAGTCACTAAAATTAGATCTGAAACTGATGCTTATGACTATCAAGATACTTTTTATCCCCGAATCTACTGAGGGTGTGGATGGTGAAGTAGAGACCACCAAGCGTGAAAAGCATGAAATACATTCCCGTGAAGAGGTTGAACAAATACTGAAATGACGTTATCTGACAAATGTGCTGCCAAATACCCTATACTTCTTGTTCATGGCATGGGTTTTCGTGACCATAAGTATCTTAATTACTGGGGTCGAATACCAAGAAAACTGACTGAAAACGGTGCAAAGATATATTACGGATGGCAGGACAGCGCAGCAAGCGTTGAGAATAACGCAGCAGTTGTGCTGGAAAATCTGAACAAAGCACTCGCTGATTCGGGAGCCGAAAAGGTAAATATCATAGCACATTCAAAGGGCGGACTTGAAGCACGTTATATAGCTTCTTCAATGGGTCAAAGCAGTAAAATCGCCTCTATCACAACCATCAACACGCCTCATAATGGGTCGCTTACTGTTGACAATCTAATGAAAATGCCCGGCTTTCTTATAAAGGCAGCAGCCTGTGCTGCAAATGTGTGGATGAGACTGCTCGGCGATAAACACCCCGACGCATTATCATGCTTCAGGCAGTTCACTACATCCGAAAGTGAAAGATTCAACAGAGAAAACCCCGATATAGACGGGATATTTTATCAAAGCTTCGGATTTAAAATGAAAAATGCTTTCAGTGATATAACCATGCTGATACCGTACCTTGTCGTAAAGCATTATGAAGGTGACAATGACGGTCTGCTTGCAGAACGCGCCGTTAAATGGACAAACTACAGAGGTATGCACGTTTCATCAACAAATCGAGGTATATCACACGCTGATGAAGTTGATATCCGCAGAATGAGATTTTCACACAAAACAACCGAAAAAGAAAATGAGATCTCCGATATCACACAGTTTTATATATGTATCGTAAACGAACTGAAGAATAAAGGATTATAAAAAGAAGCCGCTGAACATACAGCGGCTTCTTTTTACAGGAACTATGATTTATTTAACTATCTCGACCCTCATCATATTGGTAGTACCGCTGATTCCGAGAGGAACTCCAGCTGTAACTACAACGAGATCACCGTGTTTAAGTATGCCCATGTCAAGAGATTTTTCAATAGCTGTTTCTATCAGCTTATCGGTATCGGTCTGTTCTTCTACAAGACCAGGAACAAGTCCCCAGGACATATTCATGTGTCTTGCAGTGCGGTGTGAAGTAGTCAGAGCTATGATAGGGCACTGAGGACGGAACTTAGACAACCTTCTTGCAGTTGTTCCGCTCTTTGTAACAGTGATTATGGCTGCAGCATTTAGGTCATGCGCTGTTGTTACTGTTGCATGGGAAATAGCCTCGGTGACTTCCCTGCACGAATATTCATCATTCCCCGAGCGTATCTCAAACTGCTTTTTATAGTTGATAGTCTTTTCGGTAGTCTCGGCTATTTTTGCCATAGTCCTTACAGCATCTATCGGGAAATTGCCTGCGGCTGTCTCGCCGGAAAGCATAATTGCAGAAGTGCCGTCATAAATAGCATTGGCAACATCGGTTATTTCGGCACGGGTAGGACGTGGATTGGAGATCATTGATTCCAGCATTTGAGTTGCAGTTATGACCTGTTTGCCTGCATTATATGCTTTGTGGATTATCTCTTTCTGTATCGCAGGTATCTGTTCAAAGGGTATCTCAACACCCATATCGCCTCTTGCTACCATTACACCGTCAGCAGCATCAAGTATCTCATCTATATTTTCAACGCCGTCGTTGTTTTCGATTTTGGCTATTATGCGAACACGGTTCCAGCCAAGTGACTGCGTAAATTTTCTCAGATAGATAACATCGGCTGCGGTTCTAACAAAAGATGCAGCTATAAAGTCAAAACCGAGTTTTGCACCGAACTGAAGATCATTCATATCAGCATCAGATATATAAGGCATCGAAAGCTTTACACCGGGGATATTAATGCCCTTATGGTCTTTTATTTCGCCGCCGTGAACCACCTTGCAGGTGACATCAGTCGAGTTTACATAAGTAACAGTCATCTCTATAAGACCGTCATTTATAAGGATACGCGTACCTACAGATACATCTTTCGGAAGATTTGCAAAAGTTACCGAACATTCTTTCTCATTACCTACAATATCACGGGTAGTCAGTGTAAACTCTGCACCATCATCAACTGTAACAGAGCCGTTTTCAAACTTTTTCAGTCGTATTTCCGGACCCTTTGTATCAAGCATCGTAGCAACATGAAGACCAAGTTCATCGGAAAGTTTTCTGACAGTCTCAAAACGCTTTTCGTCAACAGGATAATTGCTGTGAGAGAAATTAAATCGCGCAACATCCATTCCGCTTTTCATCAGTTCTCTTAAAACACCCTCATCCTCGGTTGCAGGTCCTAATGTACATACTATCTTGGTTTTTCTCATAATGATCGATCCTTTCGTATTGGAAATCCAATAATATTATTATACTTCATAATAAGCATATAGTCAAGCAATATTAATGTTAAAAATCTCTGTCAAATATAAGGTAGTCTCTTATCTCTTCGATCTGAGAAGGCGTAAACGCATCAGTGAGTAATAGTTCTTCCGGTGCGCTGAAATAGCCTATCTGTTCTCTTAGTGCAATTATCGCATCGGCTTGTTCCTGTGTTATCAGAAGACATCTCATCAGTTCTTCGGCATCAGCAGAGTTGATGTTCACCTGTTCGCGATGAGGTTCTTCAGGAACAGATTCAGTTATCTCTTCGGATGAAACAGTTGTTTCAGTGTACTGCGGGATCTCATCCGGAACTGTAGTTGATGCTGTGGTTACTTTTGTATTTTCGGAGTTATCATCGCTTTCAAATGGAATGTAATCATCGTCTGATACATACAAATACTGCATTAGCATTCTCAATCTGCTTTCACCTATACCGTTTAGCTGTAAAAGTTCACGCATATCATGGATCTTGCCTACCATTGCACGATAAGACAGAATATTATCAGCCACTGATTCACCCACACCATTGATCTCGAGAAGCTGTTCAAAAGTAACAAGGTTGATATCAACAGGAAACTGTGTATGATGAACTTCTGTAGTGGTTTTGCGTGTTTTGACCGTTGTATTTTTAGCACCGGTAGTCTTGTTTTTCTTGGTGGTTGTTGTTTTGACTTTTGATGTTGTCGTTTTTGTTTCTTTAAATTTCACAGATACAGTCGCTCTTGTAGTCGAATTGGATAACGTTTTGTTATCGTCGGGGATGATCTCTTCAACATATTCGATCTGTTCTCCGCTATCGTCATAATATCTGTAATGTATCTCGGATTTTTTATTTCTATCCGAAACAATGGCACCATGAAGAGCAAAACCAACAAGTATAGAAAGCGCCAGAACATATACAGCTATATCTGTTCTGTGTCTTTTATAGAAAGATGCAGTATATGATTCATTTTTTTCGGTTTCCTGGTCTTCATCTACTTCGTGCAATTCTTTTTCTGTTCTATTTTCATTTTCAAGATCCATAATATCCCCCCCTTTATAATATCTCACCCTAATTATAGCACAATTCACAATTTATGTCAACTTTATTAAACAAATTTTTACTTGCAACGATCGCAAAAACATATTGACAAGTATATCGAGGTGTGATATACTATATCGTAACAAGATACATCGCACTTCGATATATCGAGATAAAATACACAGGAGTGATGTTAATGGATAACAGAATAAAAAGAGTGTATATCCCTATGTCAGAAACGGCATTTTACATACTTTTCTGTTTGCAGCAGGAACGTCATGGATATAGTATCACTCAGAAAGTCAAGGAACTCACGGATAACGAAGTGATAATTACACCCGGGACCATGTACGGCACTCTATCAAAAATGGAAAAGGACGGGCTTATATGCTTTGTTCGTGAAGAGGATAAGCGAAAGCTTTACAGGATAACAGACCTCGGCAAAGAAATACTTGATATCGAGATCAGACGTATCTACAGATTATACAAAAATGTAAGAGGTGAAGAAAAATGATAGGGACCGTATGCGGGATCATAGTCGGTGTTTTATTAGGTGTATTGGCAGCATATTCTGAAAAAGGCAATATCAAAAAGCTTGATACATCTGACAGGACTATCAAAAAAACTCATAAATTATTTTTTCTCTATGATTATGAGGAGGAAGAAAAATACCTCAGAGAAATGCACCGTTCGGGCTGGAAGCTTCTTTATATTGTTATGTATACTTATGTATTTGAAAAAACCGAGCCTGAAGATGTTGTTTACCGACTGGATTTTCAGTCCGACAGATCACAGGATAAGGCCGAATACCTGCAAATGTTTAAAGATTACGGCTGGGAATACATACAGGACATAAACGATTTCTCATATTTCAGAATGCCTGCGAAGGGTGTATCAGAAGAGGAAACCGAGATATTCTGCGATGATATTTCAAAACTTGAACTGGCAGACCGTGTCGCAAAATACCGGTTATTTCCGGTAATGACTACATTTACAGCTGCGGCTGTCTCTAATTTCATCAGGCTGTTATGCGAATATCTGAATAAACCGACACATTCGGTGACATATACCATTATGTTTACTGTATGTACTATTATCACGCTGTTCATTACGACCATATACATAATGGTCATTGTAAAGTACATAAAAAAGAAAAGAAAATATAAAAAACGCAGTCTGAAATAAATTACCAAAGCGGATCAATAATCACAAGACAATACTATTGACAATATAATTTGAAAAATGTATAATAATAGGAGATGAAAGGATGTTATATGAATTTTTTGAAGCTGCTTTTCCATGGATCGCTATAGCAACAGTGCTTGCTGTTTATGCGGCATACTATGACAAAGCAGACGATAAAACCAATAATATCGATAGATCGAAAAATGAGGATCAGATGTGAAAGGAGTCAGGTATATGGCTAACGAAGAAAAAGCTGTACTTGAAGTTGAACACCTGTCAAAGCAGTACAAAAAAGGGGTTTATGCTTCGCAGGATGTTACCTTCAATGTGAACAAGGGAGAGATATTCGCACTGATAGGACCTAACGGCGCCGGGAAGACTACAACTATCAGAATGATCGCAACACTGCTTAAGCCTACAGAGGGCGACGCAAAGATCGGAGGATATTCGATACTTACTGACGCTGCAAAGGTAAGAGAGGGACTTACATACCTTCCCGATGAAGCAGGCGCATATAAAAACATGAAGGGCAGACAATATCTGCAATTTATGTCAGAGATGTATGCTAACAGTAAAGAACAGGCTGCAGAATTTGTTAAAACAGCAGAAGAAATATGCAAACTAGGTGATAGACTTAATGACAAGATAGAAACTTATTCACGAGGAATGATAAGAAAACTGCTGCTTGCCAGAACGATAATGCCTAAACCTCTTATCGCTATACTTGATGAACCTACATCAGGTCTTGATATAATAAATGCACTTGAAATAAGGCGAATGATAAAGGAGCTTGCTGCAGAAGGCATGAGCTTTTTACTGTCATCACATAATATGCTTGAAATAGAGTATGTTTCCGACAGAGTGGGAATTATTGCTCACGGGCACCTGCTTGAAACAGGCAAGCCGTCAGAGCTTCTTGAAAAATATGAGGCTCAGAACCTTGAAGAAGTATTTGAAATGGTGGTGAATAACAGTGAAATTCTTTAGTCTTTTAAAGAAAGAGCTCCGCGAGATGCTTAATATCCAGACGGTATGTATGCTTGTTTTGATAATATTCATGATGATATCTATGGGCGGCATGATGAACAAAGCAGCTGAAGAAGAAAGTGAAGAAAGCGGAAAGATCACGATATGCGACCTTGATGACACCACTTTTTCCAAAGCAGTACTGCATTTTCTTGAAAGTCCTGTAGCAGGCATGAAAAATGAAGTAAACGTCATCGATGTCACTTCTGATGATTATGCTGCTGAACTGAAAAAAGCAGGTGTGAAAAGCTTTGTAATAATCCCTGAAGGCTTTGAAAAATCCATATCCGAAGGCAAACAGGCAGATATTATTTATGTAAGCAGAATGTCATCTCTTGCAGCACTTTCAAATGTAAATGCCGGCTCCGAAGTAGCTGTTGAACTTATCGGCGCTGCTGTTAAAACGGCGATCTATCAGGATAAAACATCAAAAGGAGCTCTTACCGAGGCAGAGACAAAACTGCTTGAAGCGCCTTTAAATGTTGAAGAACAGACAATAGTTGCTAACAAAAGCGCAAATGTTAAACAGATATTACTTTACTCAAGTCTGTATTCACGTTCTCTTTTTATGCCGTTGGTCGTATACATTCTGATACTTTTAGGTTCTCAGACAATGATAAATGCAGTAAGTGCAGAAAAACTTGACAAAACACTTGAAACACTGCTCTCTGCTCCCGTATCAAGAATGCACGTCCTCAGCGCTAAAATGATAGCTGCTGCAATAGTTGCATTGATGAATGCCGCTGTATACATGATCGGAATGAATAAAATGAACATGAATGCAGTGATAGAATATCCCGACGACTTTAAAAAGACCATGGAAGATCTCGGACTTACATTTGGGATCAAGACCTATCTTCTCATCGGAGTTCAGATGCTTCTGACAATGCTTATTGCCCTTTCCATTTCTCTTATACTCGGAGCATTTGCCAAAAGCATAAAAAGTTCACAGACATTGCTTCTTCCGCTTATGTTTGTCACAATAGTACCTTTTATGGCTTCGATGATGATAGATGTGACCTCACTTCCAAAAGCCTTGAGATATCTGTTGTATGTCATTCCGTTTACACATACATTTATAGCAACTGATTCGATAATCTTCGGCAAAACAGCGCTCTATATTGGCGGACTGATCTATCAGGTATTATTCCTTGTGGTTTGTATGACAGTTGCCATAAAGATATTTACAAGTGATATGATATTTACAGCGTCTGAAAGAGTGGGACGCTTCGGTAAGAAAAAGAAAGCACACGATGAAAACTGACAAAGGAAGGATAAAATGATAAACTTCAAAATAAAAAAATCAATTGCTGCAGCTGTGTCGATAATTTGCCTTACTGCTTCTTTATCTTCATGCGCAAGCAGCAGTACAGATCCGGAGACCTCAGCAGAAACAACTACTACGATCGAAGATACAAGCAGCTATGAATTAACACTGCCAAGCAAGGCAGATGATAGTTCGGATGACAGCAGTGATGAGAGCAAACCTGATCATGACACTTCTGATATCCCGTATACTCCTGCTGCGTGGAAAGTCACTTCACCCAGCGGAAATACAATGTATATGATGGGTTCGATGCACGCACTTAAACAGGAATGCACTCCTCTTCCCGACTATGTTATTGATATGTATGAGTCATCAGACGAACTTGCTGTAGAAGTTGATATCACTGATACAACTGCTCAAGTATCACTGCTGTTGAATTATACAGACAAAATGACCTACCCTGATGGCGAAACAGTAGAACAACATTTAGGGAAGGAACTGTGGGCAGATATTTCATCATACCTTGAAGCATATGATATGAATCCTGATGACTACTTGCAGTATCAGGCTTGGTACATCGATATGCTTCTTGAAAACATACCGCTTCCCGATGCTGACCTTTCTGCAAATTACGGTCTTGATATGCAGCTTTTGCTCAAGGCAAAAGAGGATCATAAAGAGATATATGAAGTTGAATCAATGGAATTTCAGATGGATCTCCTTTCAGGCTATTCGGAGGATGTTATGAAAACTATGCTGAGCGGTTATAAGGCAGAAAACAAAGAACTTATAATTGAGCAGCTGCATGATCTGTACAAATCATGGAAATCAGGAGATCTTGAAGCATTTGAAAACTCTGATGAAGAATCACTTTCCGAGTACACCGAAGAAGAGAAAAAACAGATAGAGGAATTTAACAAAAAGTTGGTCACTGACAGAAATGTTGGAATGGCTGAAAAAGCTATGGAGCTTATAGACGGCGACAAAAAGGTTTTCTATGTTGTTGGTCTTGCACATTTCACAGGAGATGACGGCATACTTAAACTTCTTGAAGATAAAGGCTGTACTGTTGAAAGAATCGAGCCGTAATAATAAAATGATCGTAAAAAAGCAGCATTTCAATTTGAAATGCTGCTTTTTCTCACTTTTTACGATAAATAAGTATGTCAAATCCACACATTGTCTTCAGATATTCTGTATGTTCGAGCCGTTCTCTGCCCTCCTTAGGAGATTTGTAATAATATGGTGTCATCATAAAAAGATCCATTATAGACTTATTGCTGCAAAGTTCAGCCTCATATTCAAGTCGCATAGAATCAACTTCTGCAAAATTCTTCAATCCATATTCATTCGGTTTATTAAGATAAGGCTCATCATACAGAAGTTCCTTTAATCCCGAAAGATGTATGGGCGAAGGACATACTATTATTAGTTTACCGCCTTTTTTCAGAACTCTTGCGTACTCATCATTACTTACAGGAGCAAATGTACATACGATCATATCAGCCGTTCTGTCTGAAAAAGGAAGTTCAAAACATGATGCAGCTGCATATTTTACATTATTGATCCCAAGTTTTTTAGCTGCTGACGAACCATGTCTGACAGCAGTTTTTGATAGATCCATACCATAAAAATTTCCTTTAGGAAAAGATGCGGCATATATATTAGTGTAGTACCCTTCACCGCAACCGCAGTCAAGTATTTCGGGACAATCTACATCTTTCAGATAATATGCAATCTGCTCCGAGACCTTATCAGCTAAAGGCCGATATAAGTCTAAAGAAAGGAAATCTGTTCTTGCCTTGACCATCATAGCATTGTCACCGGCATCAGATGGATTATGTTTTGCGTCAAGGAAATTAACGTATCCCTGTGCAGAAAAATCAAATCTATGACCTTTTTTACAACAGTATCCAAATTTATTCTGTTTTAATCTTCCTTTGCAGACCGGACAGCTGAACATTTTAATCACTCCGTAAATCATTTATAGACATTTTTATTATATCATAAAAGCGAAGCGCTATGATATAATTGCCCGATATGCAGGGAGCAGATCGAAGATCTGCGTATCTGCAAGGGCTTTA
>CADBTD010000274.1 GCA_902797535.1 uncultured Ruminococcus sp.
AAAAAGATAAACGACACCCTCGGTCATGAGGAGGGCGACAAGTACATAAGGTCGGGGTCTTCACTGATATGCAAATGTTTTTCCCACAGTCCCGTTTTCCGCATTGGCGGCGACGAATTTGCGGTACTGCTTGAGGGCGACGACTACCATAACCGTCATACCCTTATATACGACCTGGAAAATCTGGTCGAGAATAATCTCGCCTCGGGAAATGTGGTAGTTTCCACAGGCCTTGACACATTTTCTCCTGACAGTGACACTGATTTTTCAGCTGTATTCGAGCGTGCCGACAAGAAAATGTACGAGCGCAAGCGATATCTAAAGGCACTGACTGTCTGACACGGTATTATTCACTTCCCTGCCCTTTCCGGATTTTCGGGCAGATAAAACGCCCCCGCAGAAATAATTTCTGTGGGGGCGTTGTCATGCATATATTACTTATTTTTCAGCACCTTCACAAGAAGCACAGCGCTTGCTGCGGCTGCGAAGAAGAAAGGCAGAGTTGACATATAGCAGATGTTGAGTATCCATATGCCCTTGACTGCGATGATGACTGCGGCTGCTATAGCTGTCACGATGCCTGCGGGGACAGCCGCTTTCTTTATTTCGGGAACGTTATGATCGAATATACCCTTGAATGCTACACTCATAAGCATCATATGAACAATGCTTATCCTGTCTGGGTGGAATATAAGCAGTCCTATCACTACAGCAGATGCGAGTATCGCAACTATGTGTTCCGAGATCACTTCTCTTCTGCTTTTTGCTTTGCTGCCTGCGGTCATTGCTGCGGTGTCTGCGTTCATGTTCATGCTGAAGTTTTTCATTTGTGATTCCTCCGTGTTATATAGGTTTTGTTTTTTTGTTTTCAGGACCTCTCGTCCTTTTCTGATACCAGTATAACACGGCTTGGTCAAGAAAGCGGTCAATGAAAAGTATAGATTCGGTAAAGATATTTTTCGCAGCCCTTTACACTACTACCCTGTTCTTTCCGCTGTGCTTGCCCTCATACAGCCTGCTGTCCGCCGACTGTATCCACTTGTCGATGCTCTGCCCCTGCTGCCTTGAGGCTATCCCTGCGGTTATCGTTACAGCTATCTCACTGCCGTCATAGCACACATTCTCCGATGCGATGCTGCTTCTGAGCCCCTCGATAAGACCTTCGGGGTCGGTTTCCGATGCGGGGATAAATATGAGAAATTCCTCGCCGCCCCACCTTGATACCGTACAGCTGCCGCAGCATGACTTCATTTTCTCCGATACGGTTTTCAGCACATGGTCGCCGGCATTGTGCCCGTAGATATCGTTTATCTTCTTGAAATCATCTATGTCTGCCATAGCGAGGTGCGCCCGGCTTTCCTCCTCGGTCTTGCCGAGAAAGCCTGTCATGTAATGACGGTTGTACAGACCCGTCAGACGGTCATAGAGCGCTATCTGCCGCAGCTTTTCCTCGGAATTGATTATCGTGCGCACAAGGTAGTTGGTGTAGAATGTCAGAAATCCCAGCACGGTGACAGCATTGAAAAGCCAGAACACCGCCGCATATTTCTGGTCTCTCTGATACACCGCCCCGAAATACGCCACATATCCCGTACTCAGAAGATACAGCACCGTTACCCCGACGCTGAAATACATAGCCTTGATGCTGTTCGTGTGCATTTTATATGCCATATATTCTGTGATGAAGGATATGGGTATCATTGAAAAGCAGTACAGATGAAACCCGTAAGCATACCCGAGACAGACAGTGGTCACACACATATATAAAGTCAGCCATGAAAACACCATGCGCACATACATCAGCATTTTATGCTTAGCTATGAGAAAGTACCCCACAATATAGATAAATGACGTAGGTATGCTGAAATAAACGAGAAACCCAACATCACACAGCTTGAAAAACGCCATCAGCCCGAATACCATTGCAAGTATCACGGTATTTATGCCAAAGGCTATCTTCCGTATCCTTCGTTCCTCCATTTTCTCTGTCACCCCTCTTCTGTAAGTAAATGCGCTGTTTACTAAATTATACCATATTGTTTAAATAAATGCAATACTTTGTTAGCATAAAATGCGAAAATATGACCGAGATCACGGCTTTCGTCTTTGCCTATTGAATTTCTCACCGAAATATGCTAAAATAAAATGAGAAAAGACAAAAAATCAAAGGTGACCCTATGCAGTACCCAAACATAACAAAAGCCGTATTTCTCTCCCGCCCGAACCGCTTTACCGCTGAGGTGGAGATAAACGGCGTGAAAGAAACAGTCCACGTCAAAAATACCGGAAGATGCCGCGAACTTCTCATCTCGGGCTGCGAGGTGTGGCTGACTGCCCCCGAAAGCAAGGGCAGAAAAACCAAATATGACCTTGTCGCTGTGAGAAAAAGCACAGGCGTTCTCTTCAATATCGACAGTCAGGCACCCAATAAGGTCATCTGCGAATGGCTTGCAGACAGGAACTTTGACAGGGTCATCCCCGAATTTACTTACGGAGATTCCCGCATAGATTTCTGTATGGAACACGCCGACGAAAAGTATCTTCTCGAAATAAAGGGCTGCACCCTTGAAAATGACGGTGTGGGATACTTCCCCGATGCCCCTACTCAGCGCGGCGTAAAACATCTCCGTGAACTCGCCCGTGCCTCCGCTGACGGCTTTAAAACCGCTGTGGGGTTCGTTATCCAGATGGACGGTGTCACCGAAGTCCGCCCAAATACCGCTACTCATCCCGAGTTTGCACAGGCACTTGAAGAAGCCGTGTCCGCAGGCGTGGAGATACTCTTCTTCCCCTGCCATGTGACCCCCGACACCCTCGAGATAACCGAGATGATACCCATGAGGAAGTGAAGAATGGACAGCAGAGAAATATGGCGCAGAAGCCGAGATGACCTCGTTTCCGCACTCGCCGCCCTTGATTTTCCCGAAGAATTCGGCGATATGGTGGCAAGCTACATAGGAAGCCCGAAAGGAATGGGCCGAATGATATCCTACCTGCGCCACGAAAAGCCCGACAAAGTAGAACTTATCGTCGATGAGATGATGGCGATAAAAAGCGATATCGACCGATGGCGTGATTTAAAAGAAAGCGAAAGGGCAAACGCCGCCTATAATGAGGTGCTCAATTACGGCCTTGATACCGATGACGGCACATGAATCGCACACATAAATAAACACAACACCCCGTAGCGAACCGTTAACTGACCGCTCCGGGGTGATTTTTTCAAGTGATCAGGACGACCGAATGTCATTTATCCACGCAGACTGCACTTGCACTCCATGCAGTTGTCCCTCCGTAAGCGTCGTCCTCTTTCACACAAATGTTCAGCACAAGGCAGACCGCCGCCGCACAGAGCAAAAATATCAAAGCCTTTGCAGAGTGCCTGCCCTCCTTGTTTTTCTGCGTCACTTCAGAGATAATATACCCCATGAGCACAAAAAACAACAGCATAGCAAGATTTTTCAGCAGGACCGCCCACTTCGCCGCACTAAAGTACATAAACGCGAAGTGAGTCCTGAATGTGATGTACCCGAGTATCCCGCTCTTCGAGATAAACCACAGCCCTGCACCCGCTGCCGCCGTGAGTATCCATATAAAGACTGCCCTGCCCCTGTCAGACAGCTTTGCAGTCATCGCTTTCAGATGAAGGCCTATGTGTACCCCCATGAGTATAAACGACCAGTGCGACATACCGAGATGCAGCGACCTTGCAGTCATCACATTTATTATCCCGTACATGAAAGGCACCGCATGACCGCTCATCGCCATACCGCTCAGTGCCGTCAGCACGATAGCCGCAAGCATAAGCGTATTTACCGCCGTCATCACTGCCCGATAAGCCGTGTACTTCCCTTTGAAGACCGACTTGTACCACTTCCTGTTGAGTATATGATGCAGGACAAGCACCGCCGTCATGGCTATCCCCAGCCATTCATGCACTGCATCTCCCGTCACCTGAAACGCCATAAGAAACAGCAGCAGAACCGTCAGCACTCCGTCAACTGCTCTTTTTACGGCACCCGATCTGCTCTTCATACATTCCCTCCTGTCTCAAAATGCGAGATCGTCTTCTATTAAATTATACCATCTCCCCCGTAATTGCGTCAACACAGGCTTTCATATTTTACAAAAATCAGCAGACTGCACAGTATGCCGCGGCTGAACTTGTTTCAAATGCCAATACAGATACCGCTATTCTTGTTTATTTCCCATACAAAAATACAAAAATCGCAATAATTGTTGTATATTCCGCAAAAATTGCTTAGTAAAATTTATTGACAAAAATATCACTATATGTTAAAATATTTAATGGCGATCATAATAAAATTTGAAAGGAAGTAAGCAAAATGAACAGTTTCAAGAAAATCATCGCCTGCGCATCGGCAATAGTTACGATGGCAGCATCCGCATCCGTGACAACAAGCGCAGCGGCGTCCTATCACTTCAGGGGCGACGTCAACAATAACGGGCTTGTCAATGCAGAGGACGGAAGAGCTCTTCAGGATTTCCTGCTCGGCAGACAGACAAGAGGTCTCACGCGTGCATCTTCCGACTTAAACGGCGACGGTGTTGTAAATATTTATGATATGATCGTAATGAGGCGTATACTCGCAGGAACAGACAAACAGACTCTGTATGTCCAGGGCAATAACAAAGAGTTCCACCCGGGTCAGATATTCCTCGATAACGGAACATACTACGGTATCGTTCAGGGCGACGGAAATGTCGTGGTTTACAGAAGGTCTGACGGACACCCAATGTTCAATACCGAAACTTGCTATCATGACGACTACAAAAATTACAGGCTTGTTTTCCAGGCTGAGGACGGCAATATAGTTCTTTACGCCACACCAAATTATCCCGGCGCAAGAGAAAGGGCTATATGGAATTCCCAGACCTGCTCAAAAAATAAATTCCGCCCCTATATGCTTGAATTTGACGCATACGGAAACCTCGTGTGGAACAGCGAAAGCGGTGCATGGTGGAGAAGCACTGCAAAAAGACGCACTAATCCCATGACTACAGCCGAAAGAACAGCACTTGCAAAATACAGACTGCCCCTTAACTATGATTATTGTGACCATTATGACACATATGAGCAGGCTGCAATAGATTTCATTTTTTACTACAATCCGACATCCGTTGCAGAAAATACCGAATACGGAACAACTATACTCAAATGCAGCAACGGCAGATACAGACTTGACCTGACTCCTCCTTATGGTATCAAAGGACCCAGAAGAGGCGATAACCAGACCGACGGAGAAGGACCTTCTCTTGCTATATATGGCGGTGAATCTGTAGCATATGTACATACTCATGGCCGTCTTATCAGTAATCTGAATGAATATTTCTCTATCAGACTGTATGGCAATGAAACCGGTCAGACAGATATCAGCATTGCAAGAGGTGATAACTCAGCCGGTCAGTGGATGGTCGCCTATCTCGGAACACCGACAGGCAATATAAGAAGATATGATCCGTTCAAAGATCCTTATCCGACAACTGAAAGCAATGCCGGCAAGGTCATCATGACAGGAGTTCCTCACTGACAGTGCATAAATAAGCCCCCTCGTCCCGAAGCGGCATTTTAAAGCTGCTTCGGGATATTTTTCTGGATCCACAATGTTCCACACGGAGCAAGATCCTGTTTCGTTAACGCAGATGTTTATAATTATTATTATTTTAGTCATTGCCGTACAAGCGGGTTTACTTTTCGGCGCAGGTGTGGTATAATATACAAGCAAATACGCTCAGTAAAAGCAGGAGGTTAACTATGTATTATTTTATGTTTGATAACCATAATTCAAAAAATCAAGCGATAGATAGTCATAACGATTATGACAGAGAAATCTGCGATAACTGCGGCGGTATCTACATAACATACAAAGGTATATATAATTTTAGGATCATGGGAAAGCTTTATGATTACTATTTAAACGGAGAATCTTCTGTAATATCAGAGAAGTTTTTAAATATCCTTAAGAAAAATGGCTTTACAGGTTATGAGATTAGTGGGACCACACCTTATCACGGAAACGTAACTATGGAAGGTGACCCGATTAAAGAGAAGTATTATCTGTTTAAAGTCACGGGTAGGTGTGGCTTGGTTTGTGATATGAACGGCGAACCTTTGCCGCATTGCAAAAAATGCGGGCGTAGATTCCCTTTTACTGGACTTGTTACAACAGGTGTTTCTTTTGATACAGATTCTTACGACGGAAGCGATTTATTTGCATTTGAAAACATGAGCAATATCCCGATTGTTTCAGAAGAAGTTAAAAATGTACTTAGCAAAAGTAAACTCTCAAATCTTAGATTTGAACCAATAAACGAACGTATTATCAATTGTGCAATAAAACGCGAAAGAGCTTTAAAAAGAATTGAGGAAGGAATGGCTTGCAATGAGCTCATCGAAGCCTGGCTTAAATACGGCGTGTTGACCGAGCAGGAACTGAATGAGCAGCTGAGTAAGAACGAGAATTAAAACAGACAGTTTCATTAAAAACAAGTAATAGCAAAAAAGACAGGTACCAATAAAGAAGTTTTTATGATCTGAAGATAAGGCTGCGTAACCTGTGCGGCAGCTCGCTTTTTATATCATATGTGTACTGATAGATGAAATGTGTAATCGCCGCTGACAAAACTTTTACACTGGAGTAATCTGTGTTGATCTGCATTGACATTCGGTTGTTAACACGTTCGCCTGAGTGTGTCAACCCGAAGAAGTAGCTGTAGGACGGCTGTTGTAGCTGTCTTTCGACTTGTTTCTCGACAGGAATAGTCCACTGATAATCCCCATGTAAATCAGATTCTTAACGTGACAACGCTCTTCCGTAATTTGGAAGAGCGTTGTTGTTTTATATCATTCTAATAATATAATTTCATCATTAAGAAAAACTGAAACACTTGTGAAGTTTTGAATATGAATCGTTGCTTTGGTAATAGTTTCTGGAAAATACTTTTGAGTATTCAATTCACAATCAAAATACCTAATCAACGCTTTCTCAACGTCACTTAAACATTTTTTAATATCATCCTTCGACGAAAAACATTCAAGTGGAAGGTAGTCTTGTTTTTCATTATCTGCGAGAAAAGTGATTGTTCCAAAATAGACTCTTTTGTCATATGACTTATATTGGGAATCATGAAGTTTTAGTGCTGCCAGATGACCATTTTTAAATCTTGATTCCTTACTGTCAGTTTTTCCGACATACACGACTTTCTCAAATCCACTCTCATCAAAAATCGTAATTAAATATATATTGTAACTGCTTTCTGGCGGCTCACCGAGTTTTTCAAAAATTTCATCTCGTTCATCTTCAGTCAACGGTATCCCACAATCTTCTTCATCAATAACTGCTATTTTCAAAGCTTTACGAATGTACTCTTTATTTTTATCATGAGCGCCATATGTATTGCCAGTATCTACTTTATAGGCTAAATGAAGTGGAACAACCAGATCTAAAGCTATAAAAATAGTTGTTTGTAAATCAGGATTGTATTTTTCATAAAAATTTGCTGGTGTAATGCTATTATTTCCTTTAAGCCATGGATGTAATGCTTGAAACTTTCTGCCAATATACATTTCATTATTGTTTTTCATAGCATATCTCCTTTAGTTGCGAATAATTTTTTATCAGAATTATAATGAAAAAGCAGTATTGCAGCCCCTCTGTCAGTAAGAGCGATGCTTTTTTTCATTTTAATGGCATTTCTTGTTTGGGGACATCATGTTCAACTTATGAATTCACACTATTCCTTTCTCAACGACTTATACAGCTCTTTTGCCATAACATCCTGAACCTTCTGATAAAACTCAGGATCGTTGAACAGCTTCTGGAACGATTCGTTGTTATCAAGAAAACACTGTGTAACGATCTCCTTGAATTTCTCCGGGAACAGGGAGTTGACGAACATTTCGGTGCTGTTGTCGCTGGCGTATTTCTTGAACTTCTTAACGTCTTTATCGTCCATGAACATACGGTAGATACCTTCGATAATAACCCTGTCTGCATCG
>CADBTD010000275.1 GCA_902797535.1 uncultured Ruminococcus sp.
AAAAAAGTCCCGTCTGATCTATTGGTGCGTTTCCGAGTTTTTGGTCATCGCAACTGTTTTCTTCTGGGGGATATTTATTATCGGACCTATATGGCTTCAATAGTTCATGTTTTATGATATCCGTGTACATCAGCACGGCAGGGAAGATACGCTCTTCCTGCCGTGTTTTAGTATGCCATTCTTTATCTTAGCATCTTTTTTCTGCGCAGTGTGAACGATTGTACTTATATGATAAAGGCAAAAAGGTCAACCGCCGAAATATCGCAGACTGCGATAAGACAGGCGGCTGACCTTGTTATTTTATTCTCGTATTTCTTGTCATTGTAATGATCTGCCCGAGCGTTCGGTGCAGTTATCGGGCGATCAGTTTTTTATAGTGCGCCTGCTGAAAGAAATTTTTGACAGGTGCGGAAAACAGCACGGCTGCTGCAATATATATCCAAAGATATTTTATACTGATGAAGCGGAACAGCACCGAAGCGAGAACAACAGAGATAACATTATAAAGAATCTGCTCGGTCACGACAGCTTTGCTCAGTTCCTTGACAACATCTCTGCCGTCGGAAGGATTAGGCGCATTCTCGATGTGATCGGCAGCACCCTTTGCACCGCTGCAGCTGCGGAGATCTTCACAGCATAGTGCCGCCGCTTCCGCATAGCTTTTGCTGCCGAGTATTTCAAGGACTGCTTTGCGGATACCCTCTGCGGAATCATCTTTCAGCAGTTTGCCTGCTCCGATCTCGGTCACGCGTCTTGCAACGGCCTGCTGTTCGTTCGTCTGCGGATAAAGCACCATCGGGGCAGCCATATACAGACTTTCCGACACGCTGTTCATGCCGCAGTGCGTGATGAAAACGCTCGCCTTTGAAAGAATGTCAAGCTGATCGACATACGGATAGGCATGAATATTGTCGGGCAGTGTGCCGAATGTACCGATATCCACTGCATTTCCGCAGGATATGACAGCATCAAGAGGTTCATTTTTCAGTGCTTCGATGCAGCTGCGGTAGAAGTCGGGGCGCTCATTGATTATCGTTCCGAGCGAGATATACACCAGCGGACGTGCCTGCTTTTCGGGTCTTTTGTCTGAAAATACCGACGGCCCCACAAAAGCATACCGATCAGAGAAACTCTCAGCATAAGGCTGAAAGCGTTTTGAAGTGTAAACAACTGAATCGGTCTCATTGTCGCTCTGTACAAGCGAGAGAAAGCCCATGTTCTTATACCCGTATTCTTTAAGCCTGCGGAATTCCTTCTGCACACGGGGCAGCCCGAAGAGCAGGGAAGTCAACTCCTTCGGCGAGTTCTTCATATACTGTGACGACATTTGATTAAACGCAAAAGTACTTGTGGACACCACCAACGGAACATCATGTTTCCATGCACTGAGCTTGCCCCAGAAGCAGGCGGAATCCGAATAGATAACATCGGGCAGGAATGATTTGTATTCGCTGTCAAGAAAATCGGTCATATTGATCGTTATGCGGATATCCTGAATGCTCATTTCGGTAACATTGACATTCTTCATGTTCTCTTCCTCCTGCCGGCTCAGCTTTGAGAGAAAGCGGTCGCAGGAAATGAACTCTGCCCCTGTTCGTTCTATTTTGTCACGGAATTCGTCAAAGGAATAGAATCTGACCGCATCGCCCCGTGAAACAAGCTCCTTCGCAACAGGCAGGATAGGGTTTGTATGACCGTGTGCCGGGATACAAAAAATCATGACCTTTTTCATTTATCTTCCTCCTCCGACGGGAAAGCCACACCGTATAGGTGTGACAGAGTATTTTTAGGCGGTATTGCGATGCCCCGTTTTTCGTCTCCGAGCAGCAGCAGTGTATCCCCGGGCTTGATGTCGAATATCTCACGAGCCTGTTTCGGTATAACGATCTGACCTTTTTCACCTACTGTGGCTGTCCATGCATATTTTCCTTTTGGTTGTTTCATAATAATTTCTCCTAAAAGTATGATTTGTATAACAAGTATACCGCATCATACACGATCTGTCAAGTCTTTTTATAATTATTTTCCGTACTGAGTCTGATATCTGTCACCAATTTGTCTGCAAAGCTGTGAAAATGCGCAGAACATACGGGAATATCCGTCATAAAATGGAAAAATTCATACGGAAAATCATAAATACAGTAGACAAATGTAAAAATATGTGCTATAATCATACGAGAAAAAATACAGAGGTGCATTATGGCAAAAAAAGTGAGACACCTGAACTCGTTTCAGGTAATAATTATCGGATTTTTCGGGCTTGTGATGGCGGGCGCACTTCTTCTGATGCTGCCGATATCATCACAGTCAAGGAGTTTTACACCGTTTACCGACTGCCTTTTCACGGCGGTCTCGGCGACCTGCGTTACGGGGCTTGTGGTCAGGGACACCGCTACATACTGGTCCGTATTCGGTAAGACTGTGATACTTACCCTTATACAGATAGGCGGTATGGGCGTCATAACCATAGGTCTTGCGGTCATGAGGGCATCGGGCAAGAAAATAGGTCTTTCCCAGCGAAGTACCATGCAAAGCTCGATATCGGCACCGCAGGTGGGCGGTATCGTCAGGTTTACAGGCTTTATCCTCAAGACCTCGGCTATCATCGAACTCACGGGAATGCTGTTGCTTGCCCCGGTTTTCTGCCGCGATTTCGGCTTGTTCAAGGGTCTGCTGTATTCTCTGTGGCATTCGGTGTCGGCTTTCTGCAATGCGGGCTTTGACCTTATGGGCGTGCGTGAAAAGTTCTCATCCCTGTGCAGCTATCACGACAATATCTACCTTAACATCATAATAATGCTGCTTATAATAGTCGGCGGCATAGGTTTTATGGTGTGGAAGGATGTGGCCGACCATAAGTTTTCCATTCAGAAATACAGTCTGCAAAGCAAAGTGGTCATGCTGACCTCGCTGCTGCTTATATTTCTTCCCGCAGCGTTCTTTTTCTTCTTTGAATACAGCGGCCTTGCAATAGGTGACAGGACTGTCAGCTCGCTTTTTCAGTCGGTAACGGCAAGGACTGCGGGCTTTAATACTCAGGACCTTTCAAAAATGGACGATCCCGGCACACTTATGATGATAATCCTTATGCTTGTGGGAGGTTCGCCCGGGTCTACTGCCGGCGGTATGAAGACTGCGACCCTTGCGGTGCTTTTTCTTGCGGCGATAGCCGTATTCAGCCGCCGCAGCGACATACAGTGCTTCAAGCGCAGGCTTCCCGAGGAGTCGGTGAGGACCGCTGCCGCTGTGCTGTTCATGTATCTTTCACTGTTCATCACAAGCGGTATAGTTATCAGCTATATAGAGGGACTTCCCATGCTGACCTGCCTTTTTGAAACAGGCTCGGCTATAGGAACGGCAGGACTTACCCTCGGCATAACCACAAGTCTTTCGCTGCCGTCAAGACTCATACTTATAGCGCTCATGTTCTTCGGCCGTGTGGGTGGTCTTACTCTCATCTACGCCGCAGTACCGTCCTCGGAAACAGGCAAATCAAAGCTGCCTATGGAGAAGATATCGGTGGGCTGACCTTTTGCGCACAACTATATGAAACCGCGCAGTTGTGTATTTTTACGGACTTTCTGCCGATTTGAACAACAAAATGACCGAATAATTGTATGTTTTTCTAATTGAAAAAATCGTCCATATATAGTATACTTTATGTATAGCTACCCAACATATCGGGAAGCGGCGCTCAGCGGCTCAAACCGCCGCAGCAAAGACTATCTCTGTTATGACGCCCTGTCCGTATGCCGTGTGCCTGCGGACCTGAAATAAATCCTGTTCGCCTGTTAATATATGAACAGACGGCAGACAGCCCCGAAAAGGAGGATATCAGTATGGACAAAGTCAGCGCAGCAGCCAGGAACTACTACAATTCCGAGTACAAAAGCAAAGGCAAAAGTGTGGAAAAGCTGATACAGCAAGCCTATATGACAGGCTTTATCAGCGGCATCGAAAATCACAAGTCGGTCATTTCACCAAAAAGGTCCAAGGACAAGCCGAAAGCTGTTGTCACGAAGAACCAAAGCAGTGTAAAAGGCGAATATATCTGCGGAGACTGCGGACTGCATATCAAGGGATGGTCAAGGGTCATTTATGACAGGGACGACAGAGAATTGCTCAGCTATGAGTATGATTTTGCATTCTGCCCGGGATGCGGAGCAAAAATATTAAAGTGATAAATATCGGCCTGCGTTTTTCGCAGGCCGCTTATTTGAGATAAAGAAATTAAGGGGAGAAAAATGAAAAGATCATTTATATTTTTTGCGGCTGCTGCGGCAGGAGCACTGCTGTTCTCGGGCTGCCAAAAAGATACAAGGCCTGACAGAAGCTATACATGGGAACCCGCTCACTACACTATTGATGAGATGCTTGACAAAGCATATGATTCACCGGAAGCTGTCAAGCGCTACACCAAAGAACGCAATCCCGATTACTGTTATGATGATTCCGAGAAGTCTGTGGAAATGTACAACCTTATACTCGGTTATCTGGATAATGTTCTGAAGGTGGACTATAAGATAGACTTCCTTGTGTGCAGCGAACATTTTTATCCGACCGCAGAGAACCCGTTCTATAGCGTAAATATCATACTTGACGGCTATGATGAAAATTCATCGCTCCCTATGTTCTATAACGGCGACAGCAAGGAGCTTGAAAGTTCCGTTGAGCTTTTTCTGACCTTTGAAAACAGGTGGAAAGATCTTAACAATGACATTGACAAGGTGTCGTCCGGCACAACGGCTGACTATATCGACCATCACCGCTCGGGAGCATATAACGGAGTTTTTTACCGTCCCGAATATATAACCACCCATGACTGGCAGGCTTTTTATAAAGATTCTCCTCAGGCGGAGTTCCGTGATGTGGTATTTTTCATGCCTGAAGGCAGTACCGAAGAGGACGGCAAAGCGCTTTATGAGGATAAGGAGTTTCGGAAAATAGTAAAAAAATACCGCCTGAAATACTATACGATCGCTGACAGTACAGGCGGAAATGTATGGAAACTCGAATATAAATGATAAAAAACAAAACATCACAGCAAGCATTATAGCAGGCTGTGATGTTTTTTTATAAAGTATTCTGCATTTACACAAGAATGCATATATTCTGTTCCGCAGCCTTATAAAGGTCTGCTATGACCTCGCTTGCGGTCTGCGGCTCACAGTGGCTCTCAACGCATATCTCTGCGTTAGTGTCGGCTATTGTTTCCGCAAGCTCACGGCAAAGTTCGGGGTCTTTTTCCCATGTGGGGAACACACCAGCGGCGGCATCGCCCAGAAACAGCACATTTTCATCCTTTACCCACACAAGCGTCGAGTCATCGGTGTGGGGCGCAGGGCATCTGAACAGCTTTATGGGGCAGTTTCCCGCATCAAGAGTCAGCTCATCGGTAAAGACTATGTCGGGGAAGACTATCAGCACCAGCTTGTTTGCGGCGTATTCTCTGCGTATGCACTCGTCAAGCTGTAAAAATTCGTTTATGCCGTTGCTGTCGATGCGCTCCTTGAATTCTTTCAGATATTCGCAGGTAAGGCTGTTGGATACGCACATACCCTCAACAGAGTGCATCCCGAAGGTGTGGTCCCAGTGCCAGTGGGTAAGCACCGTCATCCCGGGCATGGGCAGACCCTCTTTTTTGAGCGCTTCGTAGAATTCTGCTGTATGGTCGCCGGAATGTCCTGCGTCCACCGCCATGCTCCAGTTGTCACCCTTTATATATCCGAGTATCGGACGGTCACGTTCCTCTTCGCAGGGATAGTACCATATCCTCTCGGTCAGTCTGATAAGTTCCATCTCATCACCTACTAATTGTTGTCATTCCGCACCCGTTTCCACAGTTTGGAAATGGGCTTTAATATTATATCATAAATAGCCCTGCTTGTAAAGTGTGGAATGCGAAAAATTCGGTTTTTGCCCGAAAAACGCAGAAGACGGCAAAACGAGAACGATGCAAGTGCCACTCGTTATTCATCAAAGGCATGGCTGCTCATTCAAAATAGGTATTTGTAATTTCACTTTTGCTGTGTTATAATAATAAAAACACAGTAAGGAGAACGTTATGACCAATGAAGGATTTGTGACTGCCATGAACAGCAGTCCCCGTGAAAAATGCGGTGAAGCTGTCCGTATGAAAATGCACGAGCTGAGCCAGCAGGCGCTTATGCTCACAGCCGAGATAAACGGAAGCTATCACAGCCCTGACGAGCTGCGCGGACTTATGGAGCAGCTTATCGGGCAGGAGCTTGACTCAGATTTCGGGCTGTTTCCGCCGTTTTACACCGACTGCGGCAGGAATATCCACATAGGCAGGGGAGTCTTTATCAATGCGGGCTGCAAATTCCAGGATCAGGGCGGTATCTTTATCGGAGATAACTGCTTTATAGGGCATAATACGGTCATAGCTACCCTGAATCACTGTATGTCCCCCGAGGAAAGGCACGAGCTTCTGCCTGCGCCCGTACACATCGGGAAAGGCGTGTGGATAGGTGCGGGATGCATCATCACACCGGGAGTGAACATAGGCGACAATGCCGTTATCGGTGCAGGCTCGGTGGTGACAAAGGATATACCTGCTGACATGGTCGCTGTGGGAAGTCCTGCAAAAGTTATAAAAAGCATTTACGATTAAGGAGGAACAGTCATGCTTGGAAATTTCAGCTATCATAACCCCACAAAACTTTATTTCGGTGAGGATTCGCTCAGTTATTTAAAAGACGAGCTGAAAAACTACGGAAACAATGTACTTCTGGTCTACGGAGGCGGCTCGATAAAGAAAAGCGGCCTTTATGATGAGATAACCGCTGTACTGAAGGAATGCGGCAAGAATGTTGCCGAGGTATCGGGAGTTATGCCCAACCCTACCGCCGAAAAGCTGAGAGAGGGCGTAAAGACCGCCCGTGAGAACGGCTCGGAGTTTATCCTTGCAGTGGGCGGCGGCTCTGTCTGCGATTACTCAAAGGCTGTTTCGGTATCGGTACATTGTGATGACGACCCCTGGGACAAGTACTATATCCGCTTTGAAGAACCCTCCTGTGAGATAGTGCCTGTGGGCTGTATTCTTACAATGGCGGGAACAGGCTCTGAAATGAACGGCGGCGCTGTTATCACAAATCATGAGCAGCACCTCAAGATAGGCCATGTTTTCGGTGACGATGTTATGCCGAAATTCTCTATCCTCAATCCGAGATATACCATGACACTGCCGAAATATCAGATGACGGCAGGTATATATGACATCATGAACCACATCTGCGAGCAGTATTTTTCGGGTGAGGACGACAATACTTCGGACTACATCAGCGAGGGTCTTATGAGGGGCCTTATCCACGCAAGCCGTATCGCTGTGAAAGACCCGCAGGACTATGAAGCGCGCTCAAATATCATGTGGACGGCAACATGGGCGCTCAACACCCTTGTTTCAAGGGGCAAATCCACCGACTGGATGGTGCATATGCTGGGTCAGTCTGTGGGCGCTTACACCGACGCTACTCACGGAATGACGCTTGCGGCTGTATCTCTGCCGTACTACAGGTATATAATGCCGTATGGCGTAAAGAAATTCGCACGCTTTGCTACTGAGGTATGGGGCATATCCGCTGAGGGCAAAACCGATGAACAGCTTGCCGAGGCAGGTCTTGCAGCTATGGAAAGCTGGATGAAGGAACTGGGACTTGTAATGAAGATATCCGATCTTGGCGTTACCGATGAAATGATAGAGGGCATAGCTGACGGCACTATTATTTTAGACGGCGGCTACAAGGTGCTTGACCGTGACGAGGTAGTCAGCGTTCTTAAAGCAAGTATGTAAGTTAAAACGGCATACCGCCATTAAAAACGGTATGCCGTTTGCTTATCTGTATGACTGTATATCAGCGATGAACTGTTCGAGGAACTTTTCCGCCGCCTTTGAGAATACTGCGTTTCGCTTCCATATAAATGAACTGCCTGCCTCTATTGCAGGGGAAAACGGCCTGAAGCACATATCGCTTTCTCCCGTCACATTAACGAGCCTGTCGATGCAGATGCAGTACCCCACACCCTCGGCAGCCATTACAGACCCGTTGTATACAAGGTTGTACTGTGCGGCGACCTTGACCGACTGTTCATCAATGCCTATGCTTTCAAGAAACATAGAGTTGTGATTAGGCTGTCTGGGAATTATCAGCGGCTGACCTTTAAGGTCTGCGATGGTGACGTATTCCTTTTGCGCAAGGGGCGAGTCACGGCGCATAAGCACGCCGAATCTGTCTTTCAGGGGAAGCTCTGCGGAATTGTATTTTGAAGTGTCCACGCTCTGAAAAACTATGCCGAAATCAAGCAGACCCTTGTCGAGCTTTTCTATCACGTCGCTTCCGTCGGCGCTGTATATGCTGTACTGCACCCCGGGATACTCAGCACTCAGATGCTTTGCTGTATTGGCGATCAGCTTTACGGCATAGGTCTCACCTGCGCCTATATGCACCATACCTGCTATCTGCTCTCCGCTCTGCATCACTTCAAGCTGTGTTTTGTCCATGAGTGCAACTATCTCTTCCGCTCTTGCACGAAGTATCATGCCCTCTTCGGTCAGCGTGACGCCCTTGCTGCTGCGGTTGAGAAGCGGCTTTCCAAGCTCCTCTTCAAGCTCTTTTAGCTGTCTTGACAGGGTAGGCTGTGACAGATACAGCCTTTCTGCGGCAACAGAAAAGCTCTGTTCTCTTGCCACCGCAAGAAAATATCTGAGTACACGGATATCCATAATCATCACCTCTTTCGATGATATAATCATAACATATCCGGCTATTACTGTCAAGCATACGCCGGCATTTGATATTGGTATTTGTAATTTGCCGCAGAATATGTTATCATATATATAAGGATGGTGATATTATGAAAGCTGTAAGATCATTTATAACGGGAATAGCTGTATTGACAGCGCTGCTGACAGGCTGCGGGGCAGGGGATACCGCTTCCGTACCTGAGCAGACGAGCAGGACAGCGGTCACTTCACAGCCGCAGACCGAAACATCTGTCTCTGAGACCGAGCCGAAGTCTGACACCGCATCTGTACAGCAGACCGACGCCGATATCACCGAAGTTTCGGTGCCGAAGGAGGAAGAAGCTATGTTGAAGATGGAAATATCGGGTACTCCCGTCACGGTAGAATGGGAGGACAACGCCGCAGTAAAGGCTCTGCACGACCTTTGCAGTCAGGGGACCGTAACGATACATATGTCCATGTACGGCGGTTTTGAGCAGGTAGGCTATATCGGCGCCGATCTGCCCGCAGATGATGTACAGACAGTCACTGAGCCGGGGGATATCGTGCTGTATTCGGGTGATCAGATGGTGGTGTTTTACGGCTCGAACAGCTGGAGCTACACAAGGCTCGGGCACATCACCGACAGTGCGGGATACACCATGGAAGAGCTTCTTTCAAACGGCGATGTTACCGTAACGCTTAGTCTGCAATAAAAGGGGAGCTGCTTTTCGGGGCGTTCTGTCCCGCGAATCGTGAATACACCGCAAAGCACATGATTATCTGCAAAACAGTGGAGCAGGGTGTCGCAAGCCCTATGAGAAACAGCGAACCGTTTCCTATGCGCTGCATGAGAAATGCAACGGGTATCCTCACGAGAAACGCTCCGCATATGCCCTGTATCATGACAAATGTGGTTTTCTGTATCCCGTTGTAGTAGCCTATAAAGCAGAAAAGGAAGCAGGTCAGCAGACAGTCTATGGCATAGGCTTTGAGGTAGTCCCATGCATTCATGACCGCCTGACTGTCGTTTGAGAATATCCCTGCCAGCAGGTCGCCCCTGAAAAATGTGAGGATAAACATCACAAGACCAAAGGCGAATGAAACGGTTATACCTGTTTTCAGCGCCTGTTTTGCCCTGTCTGTCTTTCCTGCACCGTAATTCTGTGCCACAAATGCCGACATAGACTGCATGAATGCGATAGGCACAAGCATTATAAAGGCGCAGACCTTTTCCGCAACGCCGACTCCCGCAGATGCCGAAAGTCCCAGCTTATTGACGATAGCAAGCATCACCAGGAACGATATCCCCACAAGCAGGTCCTGCAGGGCGATAGGTGTGCCTATGCGTATTATTGAAGCGGCACATTTTTTGTCGAGCTTTATATGCGACCTGTGAAACTCGAAGGGCAGCTTTGTTCTTCGTATGATGAAAAGTGATATCACCACGCTTAAAAGCTGTGCGATGACGGTAGCGAGCGCCGCCCCCGATGACCCCATGTGAAATACCGCCACGAACAAAAGGTCTCCGATTATGTTGCATACACAGGCTATACCCACTGCGATAAGCGGTGTTTTCGAGTCGCCCAGACCCCTGAAAATACTTCCGAGAAGGTTGTATGCCGTGATTATGACGAATCCCGCACCGCATATCCTGATGTACTGTGCAGTCAGGTCAAAGGCTTCGGCAGGGGCATTCATTATTCCCGCAAGAAGCTTGGCGCCTGCCACACAGGCCGAAGTCAGCAGCAGAAGTCCCGTAAGTCCGAATATGACAAGTCCTGTGCCGATAGTCTTTGCTGCGTCATCGGGGCGTTTCTGACCTATCTTCTGACCCACCGCAACGGTTATGCCCATTGAAAAGCTGCCCAGTATGTTTGTCAGCGTCATGATTATCTGCGACCCGGTAGAAACTGCCGAGACCGCCGCATTGTCGCTGAATCTGCCGACCACGAGCAGGTCAACTGCGCCGTACATTGCCTGCAGGAATATCGCAAACAGCACAGGCAGCATGAATTTCAGCAGTTTAGGCAGTATTCTGCCGCTTGTAAAGTCATTTGTTTCCATTTATTACCTCCGCAAAAAAAGCCGGATAAAACTGCAGGCATCTCATCCTGCGGTCTTATCCGGCATTGCATTTCTTCTGAATGTTTTGCCCTCCGAACCGGCATGATAATTATATCATTTTTCTTCAGACCTGTCAAGTATCTTTCATATATTGCCGAATCTTCCGAAATATGAATATAAATATAAAAGTTAACAATATATACACGTCAAGGACATATACTGCAATTGACCATTGGCGATTATTCTGATATAATATATTTAATGTAAATAAATTTTGTGTGAAATGATTCTCGCACACGATCATATTTTAAAGGGGATAATAATGGGTATCGAGGAAAAAGAGAAGTATATCTATGAGAGTATACTCAATGATATGACTGACGGAGTCATAGTCATTGGCTTTGACGGAAAGATAAGCATATGCAATCAGGCGGCGGAGTCTGCCCTTGATATTTCAGAGGGTGGATTAGTCGGAAAAAGCGTTGCGGAGCTTATGAACGGATTTGAGGAGAATGACGAATTC
>CADBTD010000276.1 GCA_902797535.1 uncultured Ruminococcus sp.
GAAGCCCCCGTCTCTTTAGGCGGGGGAGGATGTCACTATATATAGCAATAACCTTGCATACATAACAGACTCATACCCGGGTGCGCCACTATTTACATTTCCGGGAAAATCTGCTATAATGGCTTTATTGAAAAACGGACGGTGAGGACATGATCAATATTTTTATATGCGACGACGAGCCTAAGATGCTGTCAGACATTTCGGCGGCGGTCGCTGATGCAGCAGCAAACTGCGATATCGCAGCGTATTCGGACGGCAGCGAGCTGCTTTCAGCCCTGTCGGAGAAGGACTGTGACCTGCTTTTGCTGGACATAGATATGCCGGGACTCAGTGGCCTTGACATCGCAAAAACGCTTTCCGGGCGTGAGAAACGGCCTGTTCTTGTGTTTGTAACGAGTCACGATGAGCTGGTCTATGACAGCCTGCAGTTCCACCCTTTCGGATTTGTGCGGAAAAGTCACCTGAAAACCGAGCTTTCAAGGGTGCTGGAGGATGCAGTGAAAGAGATATCCGGCAGGCAGAAGCACTTCTGTTTTCGGTCAGCTGAGGGAAATGTGCGGCTTTTGCTTGACGACATAATGTACTTTGAGTCGGAGGGAAATTACATAAAGCTATACGCTAAAAGCGGAGAATATCGTTTCCGTGAAACGGTGACCGCCCTTGAAAACAGTCTGGGTCCAAGCGGTTTTGTGCGGATACACAAGGGTTTTCTCGTAAATCACCCTGCAGTGAAGATGGTCAATACCGAGGAATGTGTGCTTTACAGCGGAGTGCGTCTGCCTGTCGGGCGGAGTTATTCGGAGAAGGCAAGAAAACAGCTTATGAGGTATATGCTCAAATGAAAATAAATAAGAATAATGCTGAATTTGAGGCGCTTTCCGAGAGGTACAGCAAACTTCTCAGTGAGAAGGCAGCCGCAGAATACGAGCTTTCGGAGTTGAAGGCCAAGACCGAACAGGTCGCACGTCAGGACGAGGAGATACACAGGCTCCACGAAAGTATGCGCAGTATAAAGCATGACATGAAAAACCATCTCATGGTGATAGCTTCGTATCTGAATGACGGCGACAGCGACTCTGCAAAGGCGTACACCTCGCAGATACTTGACAAGCTGAATGCAGTGCACAGCTATATTGAAACGGGAAATTCCCTGATGAACCACATTCTCAATGCAAAGCTGAATGCAGCGCGGGAAAAGGGGATAGCTGTTAAGGCAGAGATAGAGAATCTCTCTTTTGCGAAGATGGAGAGCATGGATTTTTCGGCTATGCTTTCAAATATGCTGGACAATGCGGCGGAAGCAAGCGAGAAAGAGCAGAACGGCGAGATATCCGTAGTTATATCACGGAGAAGAGAGTATGAGACCGTTCTTGTGAAAAACAGGGTGAGCAGCTCTGTTTTAGCGGAAAATCCGTCGCTTGAAAGCACTAAATCAGACAGAGCATCACACGGACTGGGAATCGCGCAGATACGCTCGGTATGTGAAAAATACGGTGGTATGTGTGACTTTTACGAAGAGGACGGATATTTCTGTGCTGTGTCGTTTATCCCCGTATGAATGCTGTTTATCCCTATCCCCTTGCGATTTTTCGTCACAGGGGATAAAATCATATCAGGAGGCAATATGGTAAATTTTGAAGAGGTAAGCAAAAGAGTTCTTTCAGATGTGACGCTGAACATACCCGCAGGCGAAGCTGTGGGGCTCATCGGGGCATCGGGGGCGGGGAAAACTACGTTTATAAAGCTCGCCTGCGGACTTCTTGCTCCCGAAAGAGGCAGAGTATGGACCCTCGGGAAGGACCCTGTGAGATACCGCAAAAAATACGGCAGGGACATAAGTGTTTTCATAACGGGGATACCCCTGCTGGAAGGCGAAGACACTGTATCGCAGGGACTTGACATGATACGGGCGGTATACCGCATGGACGCTGAGGGATACAGGCGCAGCTATGATGAGCTTTCGCAGAGGCTCGGATTCGGGGCATTCGCCGAAAAGAGAGTCAGGGATCTGTCACTGGGGCAGAGGATGCGTGCGGAGCTGGCAGCGGCGCTTATCTATGAGCCGAGGCTTATCATGCTTGACGAGCCCGATGTGGGGCTTGATGAAAATGCAAAGTCGGCGCTCTCGGAGATGATACGGGAGAGGGTGCAGAGGGGCGTTACCGTGCTGGTGACCTCACACGACATGGCATGGATATCACGGGTATGCGGCAGGATAGCGGTGCTCGACAAGGGCAGAGCGGTATCCTGCGGAAGTGTGGAGAGCTTACAGAGCAGATTCATGCCCGTGAACACCATGACAGTGAAGATAAGCGGCAGGATACCCGACCTTGACGACCTGCCTGTTAGGAAATTCTCGCTGGAGGGGGACGTGCTGAGCCTTGAGTATGATTCAAACCATGTTACGGCGGCGGAGATAGCCGCATTGCTCCTGAAACAGACAGAGATACGGGAAATGAACATCAAAAAGCCCGGTCTTGAACAATTGCAGTCAGGTGGGAAGATATGAGTTTCATTGAAGTGAAAAACGTAAGGAAAACGTACCGTGTAAGCAAGAGAGGCAGCGGTATCCCCGGCATGATAGCGAACCTGTTCGTGCCGAGATATGAGAAGAAGGAGGCTGTGAAGGACATCAGCTTTTCCATTGAGAAAGGAGAGATGGTGGGGTTCATAGGGCCTAACGGCGCAGGAAAATCCACCACGATAAAGATGCTTTCGGGGATACTTTATCCCGACAGCGGAGAGATAATATGCTCGGGGACAGTGCCCTACAGGCAGAGAAAAAGCTATGTAGGCAGGATAGGCGTGGTATTCGGGCAGAAGTCGCAGCTTCAGTGGGACCTGCCCGTAAAGGACAGCTTTGAGCTGCTGAAAGCCATATACAGCGTACCCGACAGCGTTTACAAAAGGAATTATGACAGATTCATTGAGATGCTTGATATGGCGGGGTTCATCGAGCAGCCGGTAAGGCAGCTTTCATTGGGACAGAGGATGCGTGCTGACATTGCGGCGGCACTGCTCCATTCCCCCGAGATAGTCTTTTTCGATGAGCCTACCATAGGTGTGGACGTTATGGGAAAAGAGGCTATAAGGTCGTTTATCCGTGAGCTGAACAAAGAGGACGACGTGACTATGATATTCACCACACATGATATGCAGGACATTGAGAAGACCTGTGACCGTGTGATGATAATAGACGATGGCAGCAAGGTCTTTGACGGGACGCTGACGGCGCTTCGTGACAGGTACGGGGCGGAAAGAAAGCTGGACGTGGAATTCATGTGCGACACGGTGACCGAGCCTATCAGCGGAGTTGAGACAGTGGACACCGACTCACGGCACAAGAGTTTCATCTTCGGCAGGGAGATACACATAAACGATGTTATGGCAGAGCTGATGCAGAAATACAGCATCCGTGACATAAACATATCTGAAGCGGACATTGAGAGCGTGATAAGAAAGATATACAGCGGGGAGGGGACAGCATGAGCGCATACCTTGCCTATGGGAAAAAGACATTTCTCGGGAGGAGCGCATACAGGTTCGACCATCTGATGAGCATACTTTCCACGCTTCTGCAGTTTTTCATATTCTACGAGATATACCGCACTCTATACGGCGGTGCGCAGCAGGTAGACGGGATAACCCTCAAAGCGGTGACGACGAATTTTGTACTTTCGCTGGGGCTTGGGTCGGTATTTTCCCCCGACGACTATTTTCTGCCGAACAGGATAGCGGACGGTAGCATCTCGACGGAGCTGCTGAGGCCTGTGAGCTTCAGGGGACGCATGATAGCGGAAAATGCGGGAAATGCGCTGTTCTGTCTGATATTCAAGTTCATACCGGTGCTCACGGTGGCAATGTTAACAACGGGCATGAGCGCACCTGCGGGAGCGTGGGAGCTCATAATGTTCGTGATAAGTGCGCTGCTGGGCTTCGGAGTGCTGTTTTCCATCAGCTTTACAGTGCAGATGACATCATTCTGGCTGATAAACATATGGAGCATAACCACCATAAAGAACGTATTCATAAACGTGCTTTCGGGGTCGATGATACCGTTATGGTTCATGCCCGATAAAATACGCAGTGCGGTTGACCTTACTCCGTTTGCGTCGATATACTTTACGCCTGTTCAGATATATCTGGGTCAGCTGTCGGCAAAGGATACTGCGGTAAAATGCATGATACAGCTGATATGGACTCTGGGGATATATGCTGTGGGCAACATACTCTGGAAAAAGGGTCAGCGCAGGCTGGCGGTACAGGGAGGCTGAAATGAAGGACACTTTGCATCTGATGGGAGTATACACAAAAACCACTGCGAGGGCGTGGTTCCAGTACCGGCTGGACGCTTTTCTGAGGTCGCTGGCGGTATATATGCGTGAAGCCACGGGGATAATAGTGATATGGTTCACTCTCATGAGATTTGACAAACTTAGCGGCTGGGACATTTACGAGATGCTGTTTTTATTCAGTCTGCTGTTTCTGACCTATGGGATAATGATAATATTCTTCACGGGGCTGAGGGACTTCGGGCAGACAGTCAGAAACGGCGGTTTTGACAGGTACATACTGCGTCCGAGAGGTCTGCTGTTTCAGATAATATTTGCTAATTCGGACTGGTTTGCGGCGATAGGCCACGGCGGACTCGGGCTGACGCTGTTTCTGGTATCTGCGGGAAAAGCAGGAATAAAGTGGAACGTACACAGTGTTCTTTACTACATTTTTACTGTGGCGGGAGGCGTGCTGATACAGGGGGCGGTATTTTTATTTATGGCGGCGCTGAACATATATCTTTTGCAGACGGACAGTCTTAAAGAGATGCTTTACTGGAATATGCGGAAATTTGCGGGGTATCCCATAAGCATTTTCAGCAAAGCGATACAGGTCATCATGATATACATCATGCCCTTTGCCTTTGTGAATTATTTTCCTGCTCAGTATCTGCTGAGGAAGGACGACATGGCGGAGTATCCCGAGGTATTCATGTATCTGACCCCTGTTATCGGGGCGGCGATGTATCTTGCGGCCTACGGATTCTGGAGGTACAGCATAAGGTTTTACAAAAGTTCGGGAAACTGAGCAGGAAAGGTCATATTGCTGTTTCATCAGAACAAAAGCTGTCTGCCGCAGGCTATGGCAGCGAAAAATATCGTTTCTTCAAACAAAACCGACCATATATTGCATCCAAGCAAAGTATGGTCGGTTTATTATGTCACAGCCTCAGCTGCATTGTGATTATTTTCTGCACCTTCGGTTTATACGGCTTTACAAAGCGATACAGACCTATGTTTCAAGAGCGTAAAAATATTAAACATCAGCTTTACTAATACATTAAAATATGCTATAATAAGGCTATAAATTATCAAAATTTGAAATGAAGGAATACTTATGGGAAGATCATTTACCAACTCGCACATC
>CADBTD010000277.1 GCA_902797535.1 uncultured Ruminococcus sp.
AATACCGAACTGTATATGGAACTTAAAAGACGGAATATCCCCCTCATTTTCTTTAACGCCAAATATCCCTGGGCTTCCGATTTTCCCTGCGTGGCGATGGACGACGAGGCAGCAGGAAGAATAGTTACCGACTACCTTTTCAAATGCGGCCATAAACGTATATCAGGCATTTTCGCCCTCGACGATATCCAGGGTCACAAGCGCTACAGCGGCTTTGTGAAAAGTTGCCTTGAACATGGCGCTCCCGATGCCGAAAAACACGTTATGTGGTACGCTACCGCCGACAGGAACGATATGTTCCAGCTCCTCGAAAAACGTATCATGTCGGTCATAGAAAACTCAGACGCCATAGTCTGTTATAACGACAAGCTCGCAGTAAATCTCCTCAGATTCTGCCGTGAGCACGTTGTGAACGTCCCGGGGGATATCTCGATAGTCGGCATAGATGACTCAAAGTATGCCTCTATCTGCGATGTGCCCCTTACTACAGTCCATCACCCCCATAAAAAGCTCGGTGAAGCGGCGGCAAATACTCTTCTTGCCCTCGCTGAAATCTATCCCGCTCAGCAGCAGGATATCCTTTTCACCCCCGAACTTGTGGTGCGTGACTCGGTAAAAGACCTGAACAAAAAAAGCCGCGTCTGACGGCACAGCTGATATCAAAACGGATGGTGTTATTTTATGATACAGACATCTTCACCTAAGCTAACGGACAGCGAAATAATATATATGTCCTGCAACAGTACGGTGACGAATGCACGCTTGTTCATTGACAAAAACTATACAGACCATGACCTGTCACTGGGTTCGGTGGCTGATGCTGTGGGACTCAGTCCCGCTTACCTCAGCGCCCTTTTCAAGCGTGAAACAGGCAGCAATCTGTCCGAGTATATAACGTTTGTGCGCATAGAACATTCCAAGGAACTTCTCGGCCGCACAAGAAAGCTCGTCTATGAGGTCGCTGATTCCGTGGGATTCCGTGACTACAGATACTTCAGCCAGATCTTCAAGCGCCATACGGGCATGACCCCGCGACAGTATCAGAGCTTTGCAAGAACATGAATTTGTATGTACCCCCTCAAAGCGATACATACAAATTGACATAATTTTCCTTTGAAAGGAGCATAATAACCAATGGTAGATGTTATAAAGCAGGGAAGAGCGAGCGTCGGAATAGAATTCGGCTCCACAAGAATAAAGGCGGTGCTTATAGGTGAGGATTTCTCACCCCTCGCATCTGGCGTTCACGACTGGCAGAACGAGCTTCTCGACGGCGTGTGGACTTACTCCCTCGACGCTGTGAAAAACGGCCTGAGAGAATGCTTTGCCGACCTTATGAAAAACGTTGAACAGCAGTACGGTGTCAAGCTCGAAAAGGCAGCAGGCTTCGGTATTTCCGCTATGATGCACGGCTACCTCGCCTTTGATAAGAACGACAGCCTTCTCGTGCCCTTCAGAACATGGAGAAATACCATGACTGCCGAGGCAGCGGAAAAACTGACAGAGGAATTTTCTTTCAATATCCCCGAAAGATGGAGCATCGCTCACCTCTATCAGGCTGTCCTCAATAAGGAAGCCCATATCCCCGAAGTCCGCTTTATCACTACCCTCGCAGGCTATGTTCACTTCCTGCTTACCGGTAAAAAGGTGATAGGTGTCGGTGACGCTTCGGGTATTTTCCCCATAGACCCCGAGACCTGCGGCTATGATGCCAAAATGGCAAAGCGCTTCGATGAACTCTGCGCAGATACCGCTCTTGATGCTGAGCTGATGGATATCCTGCCCGAAATAGTCCCCGTGGGCGAAACCGCAGGCGTGCTCACCGAAGAGGGCGCAAAACTTCTTGACCCCACAGGCACTTTCAAGGCAGGTGTGCCTTTCTGCCCCCCCGAAGGCGACGCACAGACGGGCATGGCAGCTACCAACAGCATCACTCCCAAGACAGGCAACGTCTCCGCAGGTACTTCCATCTTCTCGATGATAGTCCTCGAAAAGAACCTTAAAGCCGTACACCGTGAGATAGATATCGTTACTACCCCCAACGGCGACCCCGTTGCTATGGTACACTGCAATAACTGCACCACCGACCTCGACGCATGGGTAAAAATGTTCGGCGGACTTCTCTCCGCTTCGGGCTGCGATATCCCCAAGGGCGCACTTTACGATAAACTCTACAGCCTTGCCGCACAGGGCGACCCCGACTGCGGCGGCATCGTGAGCTATAACTACTACGCAGGTGAATCAGTAACGGGCGTAAACAGCGGCAGACCTCTCATGATGCGTACCCCCGATGCAAAGTTCACAGTGCAGAACCTTATGAGAAGCCTTGTTTACTCCACTATGGCGACCCTGAAAATAGGCATGGATATCCTTACCCGCGAAGAACAGGTGAGCCTTGACCGCATCTACGCTCACGGCGGTCTTTTCAAAACTCCCGTGCCCAGCCAGAATTTCCTTGCCGCAGCACTCGGCTCGGATGTCACACTCATGAAGTCCGCAGGCGAAGGCGGCGCTTGGGGAATAGCACTCCTTGCAGCATATATGACCCGCACCGACAGGTCCGAAAGCCTTACCTCTTTCCTTGCCAATAAGGTCTTTGCCGATATGGACGGCTCGACCGTTTCCCCCGACGCTGAGGACGTAAAGGGCCTTGAAAACTACATGACAGCCTACAGAAACGGCCTTGCAGCCGAAAAGGCAGCCTCCGCAAACTGACAGAAAGTGAGATAGTATAATATGGATATCAAAGAACTTAAAGAACGTGTGCTTGAAGCTAATCTTATGCTCCCGAAATACGGTCTTGTGACCTTTACCTGGGGCAACGTCAGCGAATATGACCGTGAAAGCGGCCTTGTCGCAATAAAGCCCAGCGGCGTCGAATACGACAGGATGACTGTTGATGATATCGTCGTGCTTGACCTTGACGGCAATAAAGTCGAGGGTAAACTCAATCCCTCCAGTGATACCCCCACCCACCTTGAACTGTACAGAAAGTTTGAGGGCATTGGCGGAGTGGTACACACCCACAGCCGCCACGCTACCGCATTTGCACAGGCACATATGGGTATCCCCCCTCTCGGCACTACTCACGGCGACTACTTCTACGGTGAGATCCCCTGCACCCGTGTGATGACCCCCGAGGAGATAAAGGGCGACTACGAACTTGAAACAGGCAAGGTGATAGTTGAGTGCTGTCCGAATTATAAGACTATACCTGCGGCACTCGTCGCAAATCACGCACCCTTTGTATGGGGCAAGGACGGCATGGAGGCTGTCCATAACTCCGTGGTGCTTGAGGAACTTTCCGCTATGGCATGGATAACCCTCACCCTCGACCCCAAAACAAAGAATATGTCACAGGAGATACTCGATAAGCACTACCTCAGAAAACACGGCGAAAACGCATATTACGGTCAGAGATAAGACCGTTATCCCTATAAGCAGGCCATATGACCTGTTACCCTCCTTCTTAAAAACGCTCCCTGCCGCCCGAAAAACGGTTCGGAGCGTTTTTGCGTCCGCACATTTTTTTCACCGTATCTTCTCCCGCTTACCCTTGACTTTGCTTTCACGGTATGCTATTATATCTAAGACAGACTTTTTATTATTTACTGCTCTCTGCCGCAGAACTTTCTGCCGCAGGGTATATTTGGGGTGAAATGATGAATACCATACTTATAATAGAAGACGATGCCGAGATAAACGATATGCTCCGCCTTCTTCTGAGACAAAACGGCTACTCTACAGTCAGCGCCTATTCGGGCACCGAGGGTCTCCTTGCACATAACGACTCGGTAGACCTTATCCTTCTTGACCTTATGCTTCCCGGCAAAAGCGGCGATGCCATAATAGGAGACCTCAAGGCAAAAAAGCCTGTGCCCATAATCGTCATGAGCGCTATCCACGATATCAATAAAAAAGTAGACCTGTTTTCTCTCGGCGCAGATGACTACGTCACAAAGCCTTTCCATAACGCCGAGATACTCGCACGCATCTCCGCAAGACTGCGCACCGCTGCCGATATCGCACCTGCCGCCGCAGAAAACAGCGAACTTCTGAGATATAAGGATATCATCCTCGATAAGTCCGCCTTTACCGCTTCCTGCAGGGGACAGGAACTTGAACTTTCCCGCCATGAATTTCTTCTCCTTGCTCTCCTTATGGAAAATCAGGGACGTACCTGCACCAAAAGCCTTATCTACGATACCGTGTGGGATTACGAAAACTCCGCTGACGACAATACCCTTAACGTCCATATAAGCAAGCTCAGGAAGAAACTCCGTGAATGTGACCCCGATACCGACCATATAGAAACTGTGTGGGGGATAGGCTACCGCCTCAGAAAATAATACATATACAAACGAAAGGAACACAGCATAAATGACCACCTCTTCAATATCCATAGCACTTGACATCATCACTGCGGGACTTATCTTTTTCCCCGTGTGGGCAGGTGCGTCAAGGGGCGCAAAGCGTACCCTCTTTACCATTCTTGCTCTTGTCATCTCTGCGGCAGCAGGCTGCACGGGCGCAAAACTCCTCGCCCCCTCATTCTATGATGAATACGTTCAGGCACGGGTACATACCGCCTGCGTCGCAAAGGCACAGCAGTATGACCCCGTAAGACTTTCCCGTGAGACCCTCGCACAGTACGGCGTTGCCGTTACCGATGACGAGATACGTCAGGCTATCGAAAGATCGGGCGACGCTGTTTCCTACGCTAAGGATATAGCAGAGCAGAACGGCATGAACGAAGAAGAACTCCGTGACGCAGTCGATAAATTAAGCGCCGAACTTCTCAGCACCGCCCCCGAGGCAGTGCAGAAAGCCGCTCCCGAGGTCATCAATCAGGTATTTGATGACGACCTTTCCAATTCCGAGGCATATGAAGCAGTGCAGGCTGCGGTAAAATCTCCCGAGGCTCTTGCCGATTACTCCGAGGAACATTACGTCAGGCCCGTTGCCATGACCGTTATCAATGCCGCACTTTTCGTGTCCATATGTATAGCGGTAAGACTGCTCATGCTTCTTGTCTACGCTGCCTGCGGAGTTCTCCGCAAAAACAGCCACACCGCAGGCGACCGCTTCCTCGGCGCAGTGCTCGGCCTTGTGCAGGGCGGCTCGGAAGTCATGCTGCTGATACTCCTTGTCCATACCGCCGAAACTCTCAGCCATGATATGTTCACCGCCGACAGCCTTTCCTCGCTGATCTTCATGCCTATATACAGATTCTTCTTCAACTGACCTCAGGCATATATCACGAAACTCAAAGGGACGCACCCGTGTGCGTCCCTTTTTACGTCTGTTTTCAGTTGCATCTGCCGTCATGCTCTTCCACTTCGATGACCGAGGTCACTCCGGTACTCATCCTGTATACCACGTTTTTCGGGTGACTTTCGCTCACGCCTATGCTGTCCCTGTCTATTATTCCCTCGTCCGCAAAGGCGTTCAGCAGCTCCACTGCCATTTCCGCACGTCTGTCCGCATCGGCTTTTTTGTACTTCTTGCTTTTGCACAGCTCCTTCACAGCATCTGACACTCTGCGCAGGTCGCTCAGCTCCTTTTCGGTGAAAGGCTCGTACAGCGTCAGGCTCACTATATCCCTGCTGACGTGCTTTACCCCCTGCGAGTCGGTGTACCTTGCATAGTACCTGAATTCCTTCCTGTCCGATACATCGGGATCGGTGTCTATGTCCATATCGTAGGTGATCCTTATGCTGAAAACACAGTCCCCCTTGATGTCGTCACCGTCCTCCGTGAACCTTGCGGTGTCTGCCATCATGCCCACAGTATCTCCCGTGTCCGCATCAATGAACTCCACACGCTCGGGGTACTCGCCGTCGGGAGATACCTCCGCATAGAAAAGCACCTCTCTCGCACCGCAGCCACGGTTTTCATCGCCCTCATCGTTTGTCAGAAGCGAATCTCTCGACGCTCTCAGCTCAATGTCCTGCACTCCGTTTCTGCTGTCACTGCCGAAGGACCCCTCATTCCCGCTGTCACCGTTCAGATGTATCGTGCGGTGTCCGTTCTCCGAAGGCTCACAGGGCTTCTGCATACCGCAGTCCGCCTTTCTTATCACATATGACTTCCACGACAGATACAGCTCCGCCGAACTCTCGTCCGCCTTCAGCGACAGATAATCATAGGATATGTCGCCGCTGTCCGTCACAGACGTATTGCGTGCTATGAGCAGCTCGTCCCGTGTCAGTATATCTATATCCCTCTCGGCGGCCTTTGCAGTCATTTCGCCCGTGTACTGCAATGTCCCGTCGGGTCTAATGCGAAAGTCACGGGGTATCACACGTGTCTTCACACCGTCGTTACCGTAGTCCGACTTGTATGCCGTGTATATCTCGTTCTCCCCGAACACTTTGGTGCTTTCTGCATCGGGCGCAAAGTTTGCGGTGCTGCCCGTCCACTCGTCAAAGTCCTCCGATACGGGCACGAACACCGTTTCGTATGAGTCCGTTCTTACAGACGGACGGAAATAACTCTGTACATAGTTCTCGGTGCTGCCGCCCGAAAAATATAATTTTATAAGCTCATCATCCGGCAGAATGTCAAAAAGTCCCTCTATCTCGCCGGTATCCCCGCCGCTTTGCTCGGACACGGCATCAGCCGTTTCGGTCTTTTCGGGCACCTTTTCCGCCGATGTCACGCTTTCGGGAATGTCGGGGCACTCCACAGCCGTGACCTTCGTCCTGTCCGCAGGTGAGGTATCTCCGCACCCCGCAAGCATCACCGCCGCTGTAACAGCGGGCAGAAGTTTTTTCATAAGAGCATCTCCTTTTCTTATTTGCAAGTTATTTCTTTTGGGTCTGTGAATTCTCTCGAAGCCTTTTCCTCTGCATTTATACTGTCCGAACCGTCGCTTATCCTGATGCTGTTCAGCGTGAGACTGTAGGTCTTTAATGTTTCGTTCATATGCCACATCGTCAGTTTTAGATCCTCGCCCAGCACATCATAGCAGATATCTCCCGTTTCAGCGTCGGTGTATACATTTCTCGCCAGCATTATAAGGTTTGTGTTGGGTATCACATATCCGCTGAACTCGCCGAGCATAAAGTCAAAGTTTCTCTTTACTGCTTCTTCGGTGTGTTCCCCCACATAGGTGCATACTCTTTTGTCGCCGTCGGCGTTCTGCCTGAAATTCTTCGGCACTATGATCCTCCCGCCGTATCTTGCCCTGAAAGCCACTGCCTTGTGAGACCTGTCGGGTTCTTCTGCATTCGGGTCGTAAAGCACCATGACTACATCGTCCTCATACTCGGTCATCAGCTTCTGACCGCTGTATTCGCATATGTCCTCGCCTGCCGCCCATGTATGCAGATCATCTTCGGTGAGTATGTCATCGGGTGCGATGACCGCATAGGTCTCGCCATAGTCTGTTTCTGCGGGTGCGGTGTACAGACCGTCCACATAGTGCCTGATGCCTGCATGGGATGTGTTATACCCTATTATTTTCATACGCAGGTCGCTTATCCTGTCAAAGCATTCCTGCGTGGCGGTGTATGTCCTGCGGACCGCTGCGTGTACTGCTGCTGCACTGCTGCCTGTGATAACTGCCGCTGCAATGACCGCAGCCAATAACTTCTTTTTCATGGTATCGCTCCCTGTTTTATACTGTCATGTCCGTAACTGCTTGTTTTACAAGTCCGCCGTTTGTCACACTGTATTCGTCAACTGCATCATCGGGGTCTGATATGTGCCTTGACGCTTTTTCTTCAACATTTATCTTGTCGCTGTCTATCCTTATGTTATCCAGCATCAGTACGTAAAACCTTGTCAGTTTTTTTCCGCCGCAGGTGTTGATGAAAAAGTCTTCCGCAAGCACATCATAGCAGATATCTCCCGTTTCAGCGTCGGTGTATACATTTCTCGCCAGTGGTGTCAGACGTGTGTTGCTTATCAGAGCAGTGCTGTAACTGCTGAGTATAAAGTCAAAGTTGTCCTTTACAGCCTGTTCGCTGTGTTCACCCACATAGGTGTACTCTTCATGACCGCTTTTGTCCTCGCTCATCCTGAAATTCTTCGGCAGTATTATCCTTCCGCCGTACTGCGCACGATGTCTGACAAGGTCGTTCACGGGTTCCTCGGGTTCGGGGTCTTTAAGTATCAGGCATACATCGTCCTCGGACTCTATCTCAAGGGTCTGTCCGTAATATTCTGCGGCGCCGCCGTCCACAGCCCACGCTTTAAGAGCCTTTTCGTTGAGTACATGGGGCGGCGCTATATTTACATAAGCCTCGGTGTCGGGTGTCACACAGTACAGGTCGGGAATGAACTCTGTTCCGCGA
>CADBTD010000278.1 GCA_902797535.1 uncultured Ruminococcus sp.
ACAGACCCTCGGTGTGCTCCACCGCAGATTTCATATAGGCATGATACTTCACCCTGTCAGACTGCACACGCAGACTGTGTACCGCAGGTCCTTTTCCTCTGTTGAGTATCCTTGACTGCAAAAATGTAGCGTCAGCCGCTTTTCCCATTTCGCCGCCGAGTGCGTCTATCTCACGCACCAGATGTCCCTTAGCAGTACCGCCTATAGACGGGTTGCAGGGCATATTCGCAACAGCATCAAGGGTGATAGTGAACAGCGCCGTCTTCATGCCGAGCCTTGCCGCCGCAAGAGCAGCCTCACAGCCCGCATGACCTGCGCCTATCACTGCAATATCAAATTCAGCCATAAAATTTCTTTGCATCATACTTTCCTCATTTTAACAGAGCACGGAATATCAGCCCTTGCAGCGCTCCAGCTTTTCCTTGCCGCCCATGTAAGGACGAAGTGCTTCGGGAACTCTTACTGTGCCGTCAGCCTGCAGATTGTTCTCAAGGAAAGCTATGAGCATTCTCGGAGGTGCAACGACCGTATTGTTGAGTGTGTGTGCAAAATACTTGTCCTTCTTTTCCTTGCCCTGTATCTTTATATTGAGTCTTCTTGCCTGAGCGTCACCAAGATTCGAGCAGCTTCCCACCTCAAAGTACTTCTTCTGTCTCGGGCTCCATGCCTCAACATCAAGGCTGCGCACCTTCAGGTCAGCCAGGTCACCCGAACAGCATACAAGTGTTCTTACGGGTATGTCAAGACTGCGGAAGAAATCAACGGTGTTCTTCCATAACTGGTCATACCAGTAGTCGCTGTCCTCAGGCTTGCAGACTACTACCATTTCCTGCTTTTCAAACTGGTGTATGCGGTAAACGCCTCTTTCTTCTATGCCGTGTGCGCCTACCTCCTTGCGGAAACATGGGCTGTAGCTGGTCATAGTCTTCGGGAGCTCATCCTCGGGGATTATGGTGTCGATGAACTTGCCTATCATCGAATGCTCGGAAGTTCCTATAAGATAAAGATCCTCGCCCTCTATCTTGTACATCATATTCTCCATTTCAGCAAAGCTCATAACGCCCGTAACAACACTCGATCTTATCATGTAAGGCGGGATGTAGTAGGTAAATCCTCTGTCTATCATGAAATCTCTTGCATAGGAAAGTACAGCCGAATGAAGTCTTGCGATATCGCCTCTGAGATAATAGAAGCCGTTTCCGCTTGTCTTGTCTCTTGCAGTATCAAGGTCTATGCCGTTTAATGACTCCATGATGTCAACATGATAGGGCACCTCAAAGTCAGGCACTACAGGCTCGCCGAAGCGCTCGCGCTCAACGTTCTTGCTGTCGTCCTCGCCTATCGGAACATCGTCGCCTATCATCTGCGGGATAACCATCATTATCTTGTTTATCTTCTCCTCAAGTTCCTTCTCCTTTGCGGGAAGTCCCTCAAGCTCGGTGTTGATCTGCTTTACCTCGGTCTTTACCTTTTCAGCCTCTTCCTTTTCGCCCTTTGCCATTAATCCGCCTATCTGCTTCGACATCTTGTTGACCTTGCTTCTCAGCTCGTCAGCCTGTGTCTTTAATGCACGGTACTCCTTGTCAAGAGCTATCACCTCATCAACTAAAGGCAGCTTTTCATCCTGAAACTTCTTTTTGATGTTTTCCTTTACCAGATCGGGATTTTCTCTTACAAACTTCTTGTCTAACATTTTTCTTAACTCCTTTTGTATAAATATAACTATTTTAAACTGTATAAATTTTTCTGTTCATAAAACAGAAACTTGTTCCACGTGGAACATTTTTTACTCGTTGCCTTCCTCGCTCATCTCACTTGCTTCAAAGCCGTCAGTCAGCCTTTTCACAAGCTCGGAAAGCTCGTCCTCGTTCTTCACCGTAAACTTGACTGTGAAGTTTCCCGTACGCTCCTTGCGCACCTTAGTTGGAACACCGTAGGTAGAATTGAATGCATTCTCTGAATCTATGATAAATTTTTTCCACGGATCCTTGTTGTCAAAAATATTCTTGACCATGTATTGGTGTACCTGCTCGATAGCATCATTATCGGTTTCCTGCTTTAGCTTGACCACATAGTTCTGAAGCTCCTTTACCGAACAGCCTTCGCAGGCTTTCATAGCCAGCTTCTGTCTCATATCGGCACTGTCTATTCCCACAATTATCTTTGCATGGCTCATAGAGATCTTATTTTCAGCCACCATTTTCTGTATGTTCTTTTCCAGGTTCAGC
>CADBTD010000279.1 GCA_902797535.1 uncultured Ruminococcus sp.
GCGGTCATGGCGGCGGTGATGTTCATGGCAGAGCTTATGAACGGCAGCAGCAGCGTTACCGCAGGAGAAGCGCTTTCTGCGCTGACAGGCAGTGCAGAGGATACTGCACGCAGGATAATCCTTGACATAAGGCTTCCCCGTGCGCTTTCTGCGCTGATACTGGGAGGAGCGCTTTCGGTATCGGGATTTCTTTTACAGAGTTTTTTTGCAAACCCGATAGCGGGACCCTTTGTGCTGGGGATATCCTCGGGCGCAAAGCTGATAGTGGCGCTTACTATGATAGCATCACTGAAAAGCGGTGCGGTGCTCCACTCGGGGACGCTGGTGACGGCGGCATTTGCAGGGGCAATGCTCTCGATGGGAGCGATACTGCTCATATCGGGCAGGGTAAGGAACATGGCACAGCTGATAATCTCGGGCGTGATGATAGGGTACATCTGCTCGGCGGTGACAGAACTGGCTGTGAGCTTTGCAGATGATGCGAACATAGTGAATCTGCACAGCTGGTCTATGGGCAGTTTTTCGGGAACGGACATGAGCGACGTAAAGCTGATGTCGGTGATAGTATTTACAGGCACGGCGGCAGCGTTCATGCTGTCAAAGCCTATGGACGCATATCGTCTCGGAGAGGGCTACGCTAAAAACATGGGCGTGAACATAAGGCTTTTCCGCACAGCTCTGATACTTCTTTCAAGTCTGCTGGCGGCCTGCGTAACGGCATTTGCGGGGCCTGTGTCCTTTGTGGGAGTGGCTGTGCCTCATCTTATAAAGAGCCTTTTCGGAACTGCAAAGCCTATAGTGGTGATACCTGCGGCGTTTATCGGCGGAGGTGCTTTCTGTATGCTGTGCGACCTGCTGGCGAGGATGCTCTTTGCGCCTATGGAGCTGAGTGTGAGCACTGTGACGGCGGTATTCGGAGCGCCTGTGGTGATAATCATAATGCTTCGGCGGAATCGTGGGGGGAGGAGCGCCTGATGAACAGTGAGAGCAGGCCGCTTTCAGCAGAGGGGCTGAGCGCAGGCTACGGCAAAACGGTAGTAGTCAGCGGTATCAGTTTTGAGCTGAGAGCAGGAGAGATACTGACCCTTATCGGGAAAAACGGCGCAGGAAAATCAACGCTGTTAAGGACCTGTGCGGCGCAGCTCCCTGCGGCAGAAGGTACGGTATACCTTGACGGGCGTGACATAGCGGCTATGAGCGGAAGTGAGACTGCAAAGCGGCTTTCGGTGCTGCTGACAGAGCGCCTGATTGCCGAAAGAATGACCTGCGGCGATGTTGTGGCAACAGGCAGATATCCTTACACGGGACGGCTGGGGATACTTTCGGATGAGGACACAGCGCAGGTGAAAGAAGCTATGGAGCTTACGGGGACTGCTGAGCTTTACGGGCGTGATTTTCGTCAGATAAGCGACGGACAGCGTCAGTGCGTGATGATAGCCCGTGCCATAGCACAGCAGCCGAAGGTGATGCTGCTTGATGAGCCGACTTCATTTCTTGACATAGGCAACAAGCTGAAGTTGCTGACGCTGCTGAGAAGGCTGGTAAGAGAGCGTGGCATAGCGGTGATGATGTCGCTGCACGAGCTTGAGCTGGCGCAGAGGTTTTCCGACAGGGTGATGTGCATAGGCGATGAGATATTCGGCGGCACACCCGAGGAGGTCTTTACAGACGGGCGGATAGAGCGGCTTTACGGCGTGACCGAAGGCGGCTACAATGCGCTTTACGGAACCGCCGAGCCGCCTAAAACAGAGGGCGCACCCGAGGTGTTCGTTATATGCGGAGGCGGCAGCGGGATACCCGTATTCCGAAAGCTGTGGCGGCAGGGGATACCCTTTGCGGCGGGTATACTCGCGGAAAACGACATAGACTTTCCTGCGGCGAAGGCGCTTGCGGCAGAGGTCGTGACCGAAAAAGCCTTCGAGCCGATAAGCGGAGAGACCTTTTCGCAGGCGGAGAAAGTCATGGAGCGCTGCGGGCGTGTGATATGCACGCTTGACAGCTTCGGACAGCTGAACCGTGAAAATGAAAGGCTCAGAGATATGGCGGAGGAAAGCGGAAAGCTCGTAAACGATTAAGTAAGACATAAGACTGTACAGCGAATGCTATACAGTCTTTTTTTGTACGGACAAAAATATGCTATTTTCTGCGTTATGCACAAAAAATATAAAAAAATATTGTAAAATACATCTAAATAACATAACAAGTATAACAAATCGTTATAGTACGGTTTTTTGTATCAAAAATGATTTGACCGTATAATTTAAAGGCACTTTTTCAAAAAATTGCATAATCCCGAATAAATGCAAAAATCAGGCTTAGTTAATAAAATGTACACATATCACTTTGAAAGTGACGGTATACAGTACTTTTGTAAGGTTGACACATTTAGCAAAAAGTGATATATTTAAAATCGTGATATTTTATTATATCTTATTTTTTGTTGTTTAATGCTTAAACGTTTAAGCAAGTTTATCTATGTTATAGGAGGATCTTTATGTTAAAAGGAGAATTTGGAAAAAGCCTGATGAAAAAGGCTGCGGCAGTGGCACTCAGCCTGATGATGACAGCAGGAAGTCTTGCTGTACTGCCTGACGGCGCAGTGACGGATATGTTCAGCATAACGGCATCGGCTGTGGAGACTGACTGGTACGAGTACAAGGGAAACAAGTTCTATTACAGCTGTGAAAACGGACAGGCTGTCCTGAGCAAATGCGAGGTACTGAACAAAGACAATGTTGAGATCCCCGATAAGATATTAACACACAGCGGAACGTATATCGTAAATGAATTGAGTAATTATTTTGGTTCGTTTATGTCAGCAAAGACTGTAAAGGTGCCCGATACGGTAAGGACTATAGGTCTTCAGGTCTTTCAGAATGCAACTATAGATGATCTTTATGTATCTAACAACCTTCAGAAGCTGGGCGCTTATTTCTGCTACAATGCTCATGTAAAAAATGCGTACTGCTTCTCAAAGGTGCTCAATGATGTGGGTGATTATCTTTTCTTTATGAACGATGACGGCCCGATGAACAAGATAATCATAGGAAATACTCTTGTCAAGTATGATACAGACAAAGATACACTTGATCTCACTTCATCTGAGTTTGCTAATATAACCAAAGTATATAACAATGCTTTTTACTTCAAGAATAAATTTAAGACTCTTAAAATAGGCGGCAATGCTGTACTGATGGATCCTAAGAATTATTTCAACAATCCTTTCTGGGATATGGAGACTGTTTATTATAACGGCAAGAAGCTCATATGCACCGACAAGGATCAGGTATTGCCTGATGTGATCGCACAGAATGACACACTTGTGAACGATTCTCCATTTGGAATAAACTTTGCAAAGGAAAAAGCAAAATGTGTTCTTAACAGCATGGGTCTTACATATTACGGGGAAAACAGCGACTTTTTCAAGGGTAAGCAGAGTGCTGCATATGAGTATAAGGCTGTTAGAAAAGTACATGATTATATGGTGCAGAATTATGTATATGACTCTGATAACTTTGGAAAAGTTTCTTTTATCAAGTCGTTTACCTGCGGTACACCTCACGTCTGCGCTCAGGATGCCATGCTTACTGCATTTCTGCTTGAGAATGCGGGAGTAGAAGCTGAGGTAGTATATTCCGGAATACCTACGGCGGTGTCTGAGAAAGATATAGAAAAGCTGAAAAGCCAGGGCGTTTTTGTTGAATCAAATTATCAGGATAATAAGTTTTACAGATTAGATAATTTCGGTAATCATGCATGGAATTATGTAAGGATCGGCGGAAACTGGTATCAGCTTGACTGTACAAATACCAGAGCCAATAATTTTTATTGGGTATATCTGAGGTCGGATGAATACATGAAAAAGGTCAACGGAGATAATCCTTCGGCAATATTCGGAAACCCGCATTATGCTTCTTTGGGGAATGCTTATATGAAGGAATTCCAGCAGCACAATGACCCGATGGAAGATGTGCCGAAATGCAATTACACTCATGGTGATATCAACGGAGATCTGGAGATCAATGATACTGATATCGATATGCTTCAGGCATATGTGTCAATACCCGATGATATCCGTGAAAAGCTTCTGGACAATAAACCGCTCAATAGTAAAGAAATAAAGATCATAAACGGAACTTTAAAACCGGAGACCTATATAATTAATGGAGAAAAGAAAACTATCAGGACTTCGATAATTCTCTATAAAGACGGTAAGTTCCTGTTAAAGGCAGATGCCCTTGATGTCAACTTTGACGGTGTGGTAAATATAGCCGATGTAGTTGAACTTAAGAGATGCAGACTGAATCCCAAGGATGTAAGATATTGACGGATATGTAATATACGGTAACAAAAATCCCCCGACTTTCGTGTGAAAGACGGGGGATGAATATTTTACATGGTCATCAGAGCTGTGCCGAGTAGTTGGGAGCTTCCTTAGTGATGTAGATATCGTGAGGATGAGACTCCTTAAGGCCTGCGCCTGTTATGCGGACAAACTGTGAAGTGCTGTGAAGAGTGGGGATATCGGGAGCACCGCAGTAGCCCATGCCTGCACGGATACCGCCGCAGAGCTGGAATATGGTGTCTGATACGACTCCCTTGTAAGGTACGCGGCCTTCAACGCCTTCTGGAACGAGCTTTTTGCTGCCTGTCTGGAAGTATCTGTCCTTAGAGCCCTTCTGCATAGCAGCGATGGAACCCATACCTCTGTATACCTTGAAGGAACGTCCCTGATATATCTCCATTTCGCCGGGTGCTTCTTCGCAGCCTGCGAGGAGCGAGCCGAGCATTACTACGTTAGCGCCTGCTGCAAGTGCCTTTACGATGTCGCCCGAGTACTTGATGCCGCCGTCGGCTATAACGGGGATATCATACTTCTGTGCAACACAGGCAACGTCATATACAGCGGTTATCTGGGGAACACCTATACCTGCAACTATTCTTGTGGTGCAGATAGAGCCGGGGCCGATACCGACCTTCACGCAGTCAGCGCCTGCCTGTATAAGAGCCTCAGCGGCTTCGGCGGTAGCGATGTTTCCTGCGATAACGGGAGTGTCAGGGAATGCTTCCTTGACTTTCTTTAAGCAGTTGATGATGTTTGCGGAGTGGCCGTGAGCAGAGTCGAGCACGAGAACGTCTACCTGTGCATCAACGAGAGCCTTTGCACGGTCGAGCACGTCATCGGTAACACC